>JAGVUH010000329.1 GCA_019136395.1 Gammaproteobacteria bacterium | reverse complement strand
TGCCGGTGCTGGATGATCCCCTGCTGACGGACTATCTGGAAGACCTAGGTGAGCGCCTGCTGGCCGCCGCCGAGACCGGTAGCGGGCGTTACAGCTTCTTTTTCATCGATCAACCGGCAGTCAACGCCTTCGCCGGCCCCGATGGACATATTGGCGTCTTTGCCGGCCTGGTGACCACGGCGGAGACGGAATCCGAGCTCGCCGCGGTCCTCGCCCACGAGATCGCCCACATCAGCCAACGCCACCTGCTGCGCTCCCTTGAGGACCAGCAGCAACTCGCCGTTCCCGCCACCCTGCTGATGATCGCGGCCGCCATCCTCGGCGCCCAGGTGGACGTCAATGCCGGAGCGGCGGCCATCGCCGGTATCCAGGGCCTGGCCATCCAGCGGCGGATCAACTTCACCCGCCACAACGAGGAAGAGGCCGACCGCATCGGCATCGCCACCCTGGCGAGCGCCGGCTACGATCCTTTCGCCATGCCAGGCTTTTTCGAGCGGCTGAGTCAGTCCAGTCACACCAGTGACCTCAGCGCCCCGGAATTTCTGCGCACCCACCCGGTCAATCCCAACCGCATCGCCGACTCCCTGGCTCGGGCCGAGCAGTACGGCTACAAGCAGAAGGCGGACGACCTGCGCTTCCATCTCGCCCGTGCCCGGTTACGCGAAGCGGGTTTCAAGGACCCGGACAAGGCCGTCGCGCACTTCCGCGCCAATCTAGCGGCCAGTCGGTTCCGCAACGGCCCCGCTGAATACTACGGCCTGGCCCTGGCCCACCTACGCGCCGGGCGCCCCCAGGAGGCCCGCCAGGCCCTCGGCGACCTGGTCAAGGAACATCCCCACCTGGCCGAGTTCATCGTCCTGGACGCGCGCATCGACGGCCAACTCGGTAATCGCGACGAAGCCATCCGTAAGCTCCAGGCAGCCGTGGGGCTGAATCCGGACAATCAGCCCCTGCGCACGGCTTACGCCGAGGCCCTCATTGCCGCCGGCAAGCCCGAGCGAGCCCTGGCCACCCTGGAGGGTGCCGTGCGGCTCAAGCCAGGGAGCGCCGCCCTCTATCAACTCATGTCCGATGCCGCCCTCAAGTCCGGCCGCAAGGCCGCCACCCATCGCTATCGCGGCGAGGCCCTGTACCTCAAGGGTGACCTGGAGCCCGCCATCCACCAACTGGAGTATGCCCTGCGCACCCCGGGAATCGGCTTCCACGAGGCCGCCGAGATCCAGGCCCGCCTTGAGACCCTCAAGGAAGAGCAGAAGGAGGCGGATAAGCAGAAGGACAAAGCCAGGACCACGAAAGACAAGGGTTAGCTTGAGCGTCACCACAAAGTCCTTCATCTTCAGGGGTGCGGTTCGCCCCTCTTGACGGTTGGCGTGAAGGTCATGATCAATGCCACTGATTCCCCCCCAAGGCGCGCCGCCTCATGAAGGTTGACGGCGCCTTGGCATCCTCCCGGGCCCGGCGACAAACGCCGCCTCAATTGACCTAAATCGTTTGCGCCGGTGAGCGACTGGGGTAAGCTGGTCCTTGATCAAAAAAGAAACTTTCGCGCGCGACGTTCCGTTGCTTCTCTCGTGCCGGCGTACCACCACGCTGGTTTTGCCTACCGGAACCCGGGTCGGGTTCCGGACCTTTCCTCCATGACAATGCTCGACAGGAGACTTTCATGATCGATGCAAAACGCAGAATCCTGCTCAAGGGCTCCCTCGCCGCTGGTGCCGTCGGCATGGCCATTGGCGCTGGCCTCCTAACCCCGCGCCTGGTGCTGGCCGCCTGGCCCGAGGCCGCCTTCAACGCGCAGAACGTGGATGATGCCCTCAAGGGCCTGCTGGGCAATACCGCCCATGAGCCCAGTGACAAGATCGACCTCAAGGCCCCAGATATCGCCGAAAACGGTGCCGTGGTCCCCGTCACCGTCGAAACCACCCTGGAAGGCGCCAGCTCCATCACCCTGGTCGCCGCCGGCAACATGATGCCCCTGGTCGCCTCCTTCGAACTGGGCAAGGGCGCCCTGCCCTTCATCTCCACCCGCATCAAGATGGGTAAGACCGCCAACCTCATCGCCTTGGTCAAGGCCGGCGACAAGGTCTATAGCGCTTCCCGGGAAGTGAAGGTCACCGTCGGCGGTTGCTGATCCTGGCCACTCGCCGGATCACCCACAACGAAACATGATTGCGAGGTAGCAGAGCATGGCATCCCAGATGAAGATCAAGGCCAAGATCAAGGGCGACGTCACCGAGGTCAAGGCCCTCATGACCCATCCCATGGAAAACGGCATGGGCAAGAACAAGGAGACCGGGGAGGTCATCCCGGCCCATTTCATCCAGAACGTGACCGCCAAGGTCGGAGGCAATACCGTCCTCACCGCCCTCTGGAGTGGCGGCGTCTCGAAGAATCCCTATCTGGCCTTCAAGTTCAGCGGCGCGGCCAAGGGTGACAAGGTCGAGTTGACCTGGACCGACAACAAGGGCGCTAGCGAGACCGAGACCGTCGAGATCGAATAGCTCCCCCCTTAGAAGCGGAGAAAAAACGTCCTTTCTCCGCCAGCCCTGAGGTCAGGGACGAGGCGCGGGGCCCGGCTAGGGCTCCCCCTCGTCCCCGAGACACTTCTTCGCCTCACAGGGGCCCATGATAGGGATGCGGCCCTCCCCCGGGCCGGGTGCGGAAGCGTTTGTAGGACCAGACATACTGTTCGGGGCACAGCGCCACGCAGGCCTCGACGCCCTGGTTGAGGGCCGCCGCCGCCTCGACCTCATCCGCCGAATCCACCCCCAGGGGCGCGGGTAGGCAATGGAGGGCGAAGCCACGCCCCCAAGGGAGGCGCCGGGCAAAGAGAAAGACCACCGCCGCGCCCGTCCGGCGTGCCAGACGGTTGACCAGCAACATGGTCAGGGCCGGGACGCCGAAGAAGGGGGCGAAGACGCACCCCTTGTCCTCCTTGGGCTCCTGATCGGGCAGGATGCCGAGAAATTCCCCACGCCTGAGTCCCTGGAGCAGGTGGCGAATCCCGGTCTGGTCCGTGGGCACCAGGTGCGCCCCGGCCCGCCCCCGGGCCTGGCGGACCAATTCATCGGCCAGGGGCTGCGGCTTGTAGAGGGTGGTGGTCGGGCCCCGGGTGGAGAGAAAGAGCCCCGCCATCTCCCAGGCCCCCAGGTGGGGGGAGAGGACGATCAGGCCCTGACCCGCCGGCTTCTCCAGTAACTCCAGACCCTGGGTCTCGCGGATCAGGGACAGCACCCGGGGCACGGGACGCAGAAGGAGATAGGCGATCTCGACGAAGGTCTTGGCCTCCTCGCGCAGGGCACGGTCGCGAAACCGCCGGACCTTCGCCTCCTCCCAGTCCGGATGGCACAGGCGCAGATTGATCAGGGCATTGCGCCGTTGCTTGTTGGGCAGGTACCGCAGCAGGGTACCCAGCAGCCAGCCCAGGCCCTGGGAGAAGCCGAAGGGCAGGCGGGACAGCCCCATGGCCAACTGGCGCGCCAGCCACTCCTGCCAGACCGGGGCCGATCGCCGCCCACCTGCGGCGACCGCAGTCGGCGGACCCTTCAAGACATCACCGCCGGGGTTGGATTCCATGATTTCGGCATCATTGATCGGCTTCAGGCAAACAAGCCCGGAAAGAGCTCGCGGAAGCCACGGCCCTGGCCAAGGGCTCGTGACGGTTAGGATGACCGGCTGAGGCGGCCAAAAGCGGGTTTTAGAATGGCCCCGTCCGCTCAAGGCACGCAAGATAACCGAAAACTGAACAACCACCAAAGGAAGCCACACCATGACCGATCACCCCCTTCCCAAGTCCATTTCACCCCAGGAGGCTTGGCAATTGTTGCAGGATGATCCCACTGCCCTGCTGGTCGACATCCGCTCGACCATGGAATATCTCTTCGTCGGCCATCCCCAGGGGGCCGTTCACGTCGCCTGGATCGACGAGCCCGAATGGACCGTCAACCCCCACTTTGAGACGGAAATTCGCAAGCTGCTGCTTGGGGGTGCCGTCTGCTCCGAGGACAACCCCTGCACTCCCATCATTCTGATCTGCCGCAGTGGCAAGCGCTCCCTGGAGGCAGGCAAGGCCCTGCTAGCGGCGGGGATGCGCAACGTACTCCATGTCGACGAGGGTTTTGAAGGCGACCTGGACGATTCCCACCACCGCAGTTCGGTCGGTGGCTGGCGTTTCCGGGGTCTGCCTTGGGAGCAATGCTAGGGCTCGGACCGGGTTGACGACCCCTGCGCAATCCAGTCATCCCGCTAACTACGCCCCCCAAGGGGGGCGGGGCGGAGCTGGGCGGGGCATAGCGATCAAGCCCTCTATTCTTCCCGTTCCTCCAGCCAGGCCATCTGAATGGCCTCGAGGATCTTCTCCCCCGACCGGGCCGGCTCGTCGGTGAAATCCGGTAGTGCCAGCACCCAATTGCGCAGATCGACGAAATTGACATGGCGCGGATCGACGTCCGGATAGGTCTCGTCGAGGGCGATGGCAATATCCAGGGTATCCGTCCACTTGATGGTCATGGTGTCTCCTCGGGTTATGGAACCAAGGTCATGGATTGAGAAAGCGGCAGATAGCCGGTCAGGGTAGGGTCACCGCGAGAGTGACGACCCAGCACGGGGCGGATAGCCGGCTGGTTCGGGAAGGGTCCTCTGCCAGGAAAAAGACCGGGCTATCCCCTGGGCCCCGGGTCGGCTCAGGCCGCTGATCATGACGGATTATCACCCCACGGCAAAGTGGCGGAAACTATCCCGCTAATGGTGTTCCGACACCATGTTAATGGTGTACTTGGGGATCTCGATCACCAGGTCCTCGTTCCCGACCTTGGCCTGACAACTCAGGCGCGACTCAGGCTCCAGGCCCCATGCCTTATCCAGCAGATCCTCCTCCACCTCATCGGCCTCGGGCAAGGAGTCATAGCCCTCGCGGATGATGACGTGGCAGGTGGTGCAGGCGCAGGATTTCTCGCAGGCATGTTCGATCTCGATGCCCGCGGCCAGGGCGGCGTCACAGATGGTCACGCCCGGTTCCGCCTCGATGACGGCCCCCTCGGGACAGATCTCTTCATGGGGCAGAAAAATCAATTGGGTCATGGGGCAAACTCCTCGATCTTGTGTCCCGCCATGGCACGCTGGATGCTGGTATTCATGCGTCGTTCGACGTATAGGGCGCAGGCCTGCTCCAGGGCCTCGATGGCGGCCTTGATGGCCTGGGCATCGGTGCCGGCCACCTGGGTACTGAGAGTTGCCAGGGCCGCCGCGATCGCTTGCCGCTCCACCGGGGAAAGCAGATCATCACCGTCCTTGGCCAGGGCGGCGTTCAGGGCCTCGATGGTGCGCCGCCCCTCCACCTGTTGCTCCCGCAGGCGCCTGGCCTCCAGGTCCTCCTGGGAGTGGGTCAGGGAATCGCGCAGCATGGCCTCGATCTCGCCATCGGTAAGGCCATGGGCGGGCTTGACCTCGATCTGGGCCTGGACGCCGCTGGTCTGTTCCACGGCCGAGACGTTGAGCAGCCCGTCGGCGTCGACCTGAAAGGTGACGCGGATACGGGCGGCACCGGCCACCAGGGGCGGGATGCCCCGCAGTTCGAAGCGCGCCAGGGAGCGGCAGTCGGACACCAGGTCGCGCTCCCCCTGCACCACGTGCAGGGCCATGGCAGTCTGCCCGTCCTTGAAGGTGGTGAATTCCTGGGCCCGGGCCACGGGGATGGGGGTATTGCGCGGCACGATCCGCTCCACCAGACCGCCCATGGTCTCCAAGCCCAGGGACAGGGGGATGACGTCCAGCAGCAGCAGCTCCCCGTCCGGCTTGTTGCCCACCAAGGCATCGGCCTGGAGGGCGGCACCGTAGGCCACCACCCGCTCGGGGTCCAGGTCCACCAGCGGCGGCTGGCCGAAGAATTCCGCGACCCGCTCGCGCACGCGCGGCACGCGAGTGGCGCCGCCCACCATCACCACGTCCTTGATCTCACCCACCTTGAGGCCGGCGTCCCGCAGCGCCCGGCGACAGGCGGTGAGTGCCCGGGAGATGAGGGGATCGACCAGGCCGTCGAAGGTGGCGCGGTCGATGCTGCCCTCCCAGTGGCGACCGCTGGGCAGGGCGATGCGCAGGGGCGCGGATGGCTGCTCCGTCAGGGCCTCCTTGGCGGCGCAAGCATCACGCAGCAGCCCCCGCAGGACCTGGTGCCCGGCATCGTCGCCGATCCCCGCCTGGGCCATGATCCACTCCGCCAGCGCATGGTCCATGTCATCACCACCCAGGGCCGAGTCCCCGCCCGTGGCCAGGACCTCGAAGACCCCCCGCCGCAGGCGCAGGATGGAGATGTCAAAGGTCCCGCCCCCCAGATCAAAGACGGCATGCAGGCCATCGGCGCCCCGGTCCAGACCATAGGCCACCGCCGCCGCCGTCGGCTCGTTGAGCAGCCGGAGCACCTTGAGCCCGGCCAGCCGCGCGGCGTCCTTGGTCGCCTGCCGCTGGGCGTCGTCGAAATAGGCCGGAACGGTGATGACCACCCCGGTGAGTTCTCCACCCAGGCTGACCTCGGCCCGTCGGGCCAGGGTGCGCAGGATTTCAGCGGAGACCTCGATGGGGCTGACATCCCCGGCGCGGGTGCGGATGCGCGGCACGGCCGTGTCGGTACGGACGAACTCGTAGGGCAGACGGGAGCCCAGGCTTTTAACCTCGGCGATGCCACGGCCGATGAGGCGCTTGGCGGAGGCCAGGGTATTTAAGGGGTCCAGGGCGGCCATCGCCTTGGCCTCGTCACCCACCACCGGCCCCTCGTCCGTGTAACGGACGACGGAGGGCAGCAGGTGGCGTCCCGCGGCATCCGGCAGGGTTTCGGCGCGCCCACTGCGGACGCTGGCGATCAGGGAATTGGTGGTTCCCAGGTCAATGCCAGCGGCCAGGCGGTGCTGGTGAGGGGCGGCGGAACGTCCGGGCTCCGCGATCTGAAGCAATGCCATGGGTACTCTCTAGGTTGCCGTCGCCAGGACCCGCTTCCCCGCCCCGCGGCTCGCGCTAGATTGGGAGGGGCATGATGGGCAGGATACGCAGCGGTAAGGGATCAAGGGATTAGGTTCTCTGGGGCGAGGGGGGTGGTCTGGACTGGGATGAACTGACGGATGGCCTGAAGACCCGGCCTCAGAGGGCCTCTTCCAGTTCGGCCTCCAGGGCCTCGGCCTCGGCCTCGCACTTGCGCGCAAACTGCAATTTGCGGATCAATTCCCGAATGACCGTCACGTCGGCCGCGGTCAGGGGAGACGGCGTCGTTACCGGCGTTTGCGGCGTAACGGTCGCTGGTTCCGCCGGTGCGCCCGGGGTATCAGCGCCGGCCGGCGCGCCGCCATCCAGACCGCTGTCCAGCGCACCGGCATCTGGACCAGCGTCCGGCGCGCCGGCAGCCAAACCGATGGCTAGCGCGCGCGCATCCAGCCGCGACCCCAGGTCAGCGATCAATTCGTCGGCCAGGGTCGACAGGCGGGCCCTGACCCGCGCGATGACATCGTGGGGCTCGGCCGCCTGACGGGCGGCGGTCAGGGCCTCCCGCAATTCCATCTGCTCCATGAGGAAAGCCATGTCTTGGGTGGTCTCCTGGTCATCGCCGGCCGTCTGACGCAGGCGCCGGTAGCGTTCGGCCAGCAATTCGGTATCCAGGGCGAAGGACACCGGCAGGCCGAAGAGCTGGAAATAATTCTCGGACGGGTCAAACACGGCGCTAGCCCTGATCAGGAGACGGCCAGGAGGAGGGTCCCGGCGTCAAACGTTGAAGCTCTCGCCACAACCACAGGCATCCTTGACGTTGGGGTTGTTGAACTTGAACCCCTCGTTCAACCCCTCCCGGGTATAGTCGAGTTGGGTACCGTCCAGGTAAAGCAGGCTCTTGGGATCGACGATGACCTTGACCCCTTCCGACTCGAAGACCAGGTCCTCCGGCCGCGTCTCATCCGCGAACTCAAGGGTGTAGGCCATCCCCGAACAGCCGGAGGTGCGCACCCCGAGCCGGATGCCGATGCCTTTGCCGCGATTGTCGAGATAGCCGCGGACGTGCCTGGCGGCCGCCGTGGTCATGGAAATAGCCATTTCGTGATGCTCCCGTGGCGCTCGCTCAGGCCCGCTTGCGCTCGTAATCGTGGATGGCGGCCTTGATGGCATCCTCCGCCAAGACCGAACAATGCACCTTGACCGGGGGCAAGGCCAGCTCGTCGGCGATCTGCTGGTTCTTGATCTCCAGGGCCTCCGCCAAGGTCTTGCCCTTGACCCACTCCGTCAGGAGGCTGCTGGAGGCGATGGCGGAGCCACAGCCGTAGGTCTTGAACCGGGCATCTTCGATGACCCCGGCGTCGTTGACCTTGATCTGCAGGCGCATCACATCACCGCAGGCCGGGGCCCCAACCATGCCGGTGCCGATGCTGGGATCGGTGGTGTCGAAATTGCCCACGTTGCGGGGGTTTTCGTAATGATCGAGTACTTTTTCACTGTATGCCATGTCAATTCACCTCTCGTGGCAAGGGCGGACGGGAACAACCGAGCGTGCGCCCTGAAGTTGGAGAATCAGTGCGCCGCCCACTGGACGGAACTGAGGTCGATGCCTTCCCGATACATATCCCAGAGGGGGGAGAGCTCGCGCAGCCGGGTCACCTGATCCCGGATCTTGGCGATGGCATAGTCCACCTCCTCCTGGGTGGTAAAACGCCCCAGGGAGAAGCGGATGGAACTGTGCGCCAGCTCGTCCTCCCGCCCCAGGGCGCGCAGCACATAGCTGGGCTCCAGGCTGGCGGAGGTGCAGGCCGAACCGGACGAAACCGCCAGGTCCTTGAGGGCCATGATCAGGGACTCCCCTTCGACGTAGGCGAAGCTGACGTTGAGGTTGCCGGCCACCCGCCGCTCCTCATCACCATTGAGGAAGACCTGCTCCAGGTCGCTCAGGCCCGCCCAGAGGCGGCGACGCAGACCCAGGACCCGCTCGTTCTCGGTCGCCATCTCCAGCTTGGCCAGACGGAAGGCCTCGCCCATGCCGACGATCTGGTGGGTGGGCAGGGTGCCGGAGCGCATGCCCCGCTCGTGACCGCCACCGTGCATCTGCGCCTCCAGCCGCACCCGGGGCTTGCGGCGCACGTAGAGGGCGCCGATGCCCTTGGGACCATAGGTCTTGTGCGCGGAGAAGGACATGAGGTCGACGGGGAGCCGCTCCAGGTCGATGGGCACCCGACCGGTGCTCTGGGCGGCATCGACGTGGAAGAGGATGTTGCGCTCCCGGGTCAGGGTACCGATGGCCTGAAGATCCTGGATGACGCCGATCTCGTTGTTGACGTGCATGATGGAGACCAGGATGGTATCCGGCCGCAGGGCCTCCTCGAGTTTCTGCAAATCGATCAGGCCATTGGGCTCCGGGTCCAGATAGGTGACCGTGAAGCCCTCGCGCTCGAGCTGGCGACAGGTATCCAGGACCGCCTTGTGC
The DNA here is from genome assembly GCA_019136395.1 of Gammaproteobacteria bacterium. The sequence continues at coordinate 6,987 of JAGVUH010000329.1, read as the reverse complement.
TCAGTCTTGCAGGTGACGAGGTGCCGGCCGCGCTTCTGGTAAAAGTTGGCGGCTCCCTTGATGGCCAGGTTGTCGGACTCGGTGGCGCCGGAGGTCCAGACGATCTCCTTAGGATCGGCATTGACCAGAGCGGCGACCTGCTGGCGGGCCTCCTCCACGGCGTCCTCCGCCGCCCAGCCGAAGGCATGGGAGCGGGAGGCGGCGTTGCCAAAATTGCCCTCGAGGGTCAGGCAGGCGCACATCTTCTCGGCGACACGGGGGTCCACCGGGGTCGTGGCCGAATAGTCCATGTAAATGGGTAGTTTCATCTCTCGCTCCGAATATCAGGGGGGGGCGGCGTCTCAGGCCCCGGCGGCGACGCGCATCGGACCCGGGCGTGCGGGGGGTAGGACCCGGGTCCCGCCGGGACCGACGGGTCTGGACCTGGCCTGAACCCGGTCCCTTACAGCTTGATGTTCGACCAGATCCGACAAACTGACGCCGTGGAGGTAACCACGGACGTGATCGCTCAGGTCCTGCCAGAGCTGATGGGTCAGGCAGGCGCCACGGGCCTGACAATCGCGTCCACCGCCACAGCGGGTGGCCTCGAGTTGCTCATCCACCGCCTCGATGACCTCGCCGATGAAGATCGCCGCCGGGGGCCGGGCCAGCCGGTAGCCCCCGCCGGGACCCCGCACGCTGGTTACCAGGGCCCGCTTACGCAGGGGGGCGAAGATCTGTTCCAGGTAAGATAAGGAGATGCCCTGGCGGTGGGCGATGTCGGCAAGGACCGTCGGCTTGCCCGAGGCGTGGATCGCCAGGTCCAGCATGGCGGTGACCGCATACCGCCCCTTGGTCGTCAATCTCATGAGGCCTGCCACTCCTGTCGCTTAACGTGACCCAAGGCTACAATAACCTAGTATTTCCGTCAAGTATTGGCGGCGGCCAAGAGTTCAAGAGGGGGGGACTTTCTCGGGGGGGGACTCGCCATCATCCGCGGTGGAATGGATCTCACAGGCATCCAGGTCGGGCAGATGGTTGAAATGACCCGTGATGCCATGCCGTTCCAACGCCAGGGCCATGGCCTCCAGGCGCTTGTCGAGCAAGTGGATGTGGTCCAGCATGCAGTTGACCGCATGGGCGACCGGGTCCGGCGTATCACGAGTGGCCCCGTAAGCGTCGAAGCCGATACGCTTGGCGGTGTTGGCCCGGCGTTCCTCCGCGGCACTGCTAGGGCGCTCCACCAGCCGCCCGGGGACGCCGACGACCGTGGCCCCCGCGCTGACGGATTTGTTGACTACGGCGTTGGAGCCGATCCGGACGCCATCACCAATCTCGATGGGGCCCAGGACCTTGGCCCCGGCGCCGACCACGACATCGTTGCCCAGGGTCGGGTGGCGCTTGCCCTTCTCCCAACTGGTGCCGCCCAGGGTGACGCCATGATAGAGGGTGCAGTCGTCACCAATGATGGCCGTCTCGCCGATCACCACCCCCATGCCATGGTCGATGAAAAAGCGCTGGCCAATCTGGGCCCCGGGATGGATCTCGATGCCGGTGAAGAGTCGGGCGACGTTGGCCACCACCCGCGCCAGCCATTTGAAATTGGCCCGCCACAGGCGGGACGACAGACGGTGGGCGATGACCGCGTGGAGACCGGGGTAGGTGGTCAGGATCTCGAAGGCGTTGCGCGCCGCTGGATCGCGGTCAAGGATGCAGGCGATGTCTTCTCTAATCCGTGCAAACACGGGTAAGTTCCCTCCACAATCGGGGCCAGCCGCGGCTGCGGCAGGCCAATGCAAAGCGTAGCTACGCGAGCCAGGGTGGCGGTCGGGGGGACCGGCCTCAGACCTTGCCGTCCTCCGTCCGCGCGCGGCGGTGAAAGCGTGCCGGGTCCTTGCGACCCCGGGCGGCGCTGAGGATACCGCGCAGGATATTGATCTCGGTCCAGTCCGGTTGGGCGCGCAGGAACAGCCGACGCAACCGGCGGCTCAGTTTTCCGGACTGCTCGGGGTCGGCGTAGCCGATCTCCACGAGGGTCTGGGTCAGGTGGTCATGAAAGCCCGCCAGGGCCTCGGCCGTGGCCAGGTCGCGATCCTCCCGGGGCAAGGTCTCCCCCCGGCCGGCACGGAAGGCCTGGCGGATCTCATAGGCGAAGACCTGGACCGCCGCCGCCAGATTGAGGGAACTGAAGGCGGGATTGGTCGGGATATGCACCAGGTAGTGGCAGAGCGCCAGTTCTTCATTGGTGAGGCCGGAGCGCTCGCGCCCCAGGACCAACGCCACCTCCCCCGTCCGCGCCGCCGCGAGCAGGTGCCGGGCGCATTCCGGCGGCTCGAGCAGGGGCCATTCCACCGCCCGCAACCGGGCGCTGGAACCGATCACCAACTGACAACCGGCGAGGGCATCGACCAGCCGGTCGTGAAAAACGGCCGTGGCGAGCAGGTCGTCGGCACCGGAGGCCCGCGCCAGGGCCTCCGCGTCCGGTGGTGACTTGGGCCGGACCAGGTGCAACCGACTCAGGCCCATGGTCTTCATGGCCCGGGCCGTGGCGCCGAGATTACCGGTATGGGTGGTCTCCACCAGCACGAAGCGGATGTGATCCAGAAGTGTCGCGTTGTCCCCGTTCATGGCCGCGCCACTTCAGAAGAAGATGGCCTGCTTGTCAAGCCTGGATGCGAGTCCCGACGGGTATCGCGCAAGTTTGGTCCCACATGGCTGGCGGCGCGAAACCGACCTTTCCTGTCGCCGGGCTTTCCGGTATCGTGCGCCGCCATGCAACCGACCCTCACCATCGCAACGCGCGCGGCTCGCGCCGCCGGGCGCCTCATCCTGCGTTATTTCGAGCGCGTGGACCAGGTACAGATACAGGCCAAGACCCGTAATGACTTCGTCAGCGAGGTGGATCGGGCGGCCGAGGACGCTATCATCCAGGAACTAAGGTCCAAGTATCCGAACCACGCCTTCCTGGCCGAGGAGAGCGGTGCCCGCGGCCGGAGCGACTTCGAATGGGTCATCGACCCCCTGGATGGCACCACCAATTACCTGCACGGTTTTCCGCAATTCTCCATCTCCATCGCCCTGCGCCACCGCGGGCGCCTGGAGTGCGGTCTGGTCTACGATCCCCTGCGCGAGGAGATGTTCACCGCGGAGCGTGGCGGTGGCGCCTTGCTCAATGACCGGCGCATCCGTGTCGCCAACCGGACGGGCCTGGACGGGGCCCTGATCGGCACCGGCTTCCCCTTCCGTGACCAGCGCTTCCTCGACAGCTACCTCGCCATGTTCCGGACCATCCTGGAAAACACCGCCGGCATCCGCCGCCCGGGCTCGGCGGCCCTGGATCTGGCCTATGTCGCCTGTGGCCGCACCGACGGCTTCTGGGAGTTGGGTTTGTCAGAATGGGACATGGCCGCCGGCGCCCTGCTGGTAAGCGAGGCCGGGGGCCGGGTCAGTGACCTGCGGGGCGGGGACCGGTTCTTTGAGACCGGCAACATCATCGGCGGTAATCTCAAGGTTCACCGGGCCCTGTTACTGGCCTTGCAACCGCATCTCAACGAGTCCCTGACCGCCTGAAAAGGCATCCATTTTCCATTTCCCGCTTCGCACCGAGGGGCTGATCTCAATTTGGGCCTCAATTCGGGAAGTGTCAGATGGATGCTTTCCACATTTTCTAGGCCTGAATCCACCGTCGTGCCTGGACCCACCTTGCTGAGCCTGCCTGCCTTGGGCCCACCGGCCTAGCCTATAGGGGAGGCACACCCCGGGCGCGGGCCCGGAACCGATCATCCTTCGGGGATGATAAGCACCTCCCCGACGCGCAGATTGTTGTCCTCCACCGCATTGGCACTGCGCAGAGCGGTCAGGCTGACCGCGTATTGCTGAGCAATACGTTCCAGGGTATCCCCCTTGCTGATGACGTGCTGACGGCCGGTGGCCGCCGCATCGGCGCCGGAGGCACCTTTCTTCGGCGCCTGGACACCGCCCTTTTTCGCCCAACGGGTGTCCGGCGGCGGATAGGTCGCGAAATAGGCCTTGATGCCGCTCAGCAGCGCTCCCGCCATCCTGGCCTGAAATTCGGCGCTGGTCAGATGCTTCTCCTCGTCCGGATTACTGATGAAGGCCGTCTCCACCAGCAGGGAGGGGATGGTGGGCACCTTGAGCACCGCGAAACCCGCCTTCTGGACCTGGGTATGATGAACGGCGCCGACCTTGCGCAGATTATTCAGGACCGCCGTGGCGGCCAGGTTACTGTGCTCCAGGGTCCCTTGCTGGGCCATCTCCCACAAGGTCTTGGACAGGGACTGGGTCCGGTCGCTGAGATCGATGCCGCCGATGCGATCGGCGCTGTTCTCCCGCTCCGCCAGCCAGTCGGCCTGCCGACTGGTGGCGCCGTCACTGGCAAGGGTAAAAACCGAGGAGCCACTCGCCCCCTGGTCCACGAAGGCATCCGCGTGGATGGAGACGAAGAGGTCCGCATCCTGTTGCAGGCTGAGTTCTATGCGCTTGTTGAGACTTAGATAGTAATCGCCGTCCCGGATGAGGAGGGCGCGCATGCCGGCCTCCCGATTGACCAGATTGGCCAGCTTGCGGCCAATGGCGAGGGTCACGTGCTTTTCCAGGGTTCCCCCGGCGCCGATGGCACCGGGATCCTCCCCGCCATGGCCGGGATCGATGGCAACGATCAGATCCCGTAGTCCGTGCCGACCTCCGGTAGCCGTCTTGGCGGCCGTGGCCTTACCCGTGCGGGGCTTGTCGGCCTTGGGCGCCATGTCCACCACCAGACGGTGCCCATAACGCTCGTTGGGTTCGAGGACGAAACTCTTGGCGCGCACCGCCTGCTTGAGGTCGATGACGATCCGCAACTGACCGTTGTCCAGCACGCCGCTGCGCACGCCCTTCACCAACAGATCCGCCGGTTCGGCCAGGGGCAACTTGCCCGTGACCCGGGCATCGGGGATATCGATGATCAGGCGGTCGGGGGCCGTGACGGGGAAGATCTTATGCTCCAGGGGGGCGTTGGCATCGATCACCAGTTGAGTTTGATCGGGCGCGATCCAGAGGCGGGCGCCGCTGATCTCGGCTGGGCCGGCCAAGGCCAGCAGGGGGAGGAGGAACGTGATGAGGGCGATAATTCTGGACATCAGGACGAGGGGATGAGGAACTCCACGGGGATGACAAGGGGGAAGATAGCACTTCAATTTTTTCTTATCCAGAAAAATCAAGTCAGTGCCGCGCATCTTCCCATGAAGTTCCGGAGTTGCCGGCCCGTCAGCCAGCCGAGCGCCCAGCCCGCAGCGCGGCAAGGGCGGCCACCAGGGCCTGGCCAGCCGGGCTGTGGGGGAGGAATTCCAGCACCCGGGCCTCGGCCCGGTAGGCCAGCCGGATCCCCAGATCCGCCGGTGGCAGCGCGAGGCCGCCCCGCTGGGGCCACTCGACGATCAGGACGCTGTCCCCGTCGAGAAGATCCCGCAGGCCCAGATAGTGCAACTCCTCCGGATCGGCGAGCCGGTAGAGATCGAGATGGAAGAGACGCCAGGCGCCCAGGTCGTAGGGTTCCAGCAGGGTGAAGGTCGGGCTGCGCACCGTACCCTGATGCCCCAGGCCACGGAGGATCCCGCGGGTCAGGGTGGTCTTCCCCGTACCCAGATCACCCTCCAGGTAGAGGATCAGGGGCGGCCGGAGCAGGCCGGCCAGTTCCTGGCCGAGGGCCTCCTGGGCCGACTCGCCCCGCGGTTCGAGCTTCATGGTTGGACCTCCACCTGGTTCAGGCGCGCCGCGACATCGCCCGCGGCGGCATGGAGGCACACCGCCACCTCCGCGGCGTCGTCCGCCGCCAGGCCCCGCGCCAGAAAGGCGGCGACCATGCCGGCAAGGACATCGCCGCTGCCGCCCGAGGCCATGCCGGGATTCCCCTGGCTACAAATCCCAGGCGGACGCCGGCCCCCGCCCAAGACCAGGGTTCCGGCGCCCTTGAGCACCAGGGTGCCGCCGAACCTATCCCGCAGCCGGCGGGCGGCGCTGAAACGGTCCGCCTGCACCTCCGCCGGGGAGCAGCCCAGGAGGCGCGCCGCCTCCCCGGGATGGGGGGTCAGGACCCAATCCTCCTGGCGCCTGGGATACTGGGCGAGCCAGTTGAGGGCATCGGCGTCGAGCACCAGGGGCTTGCCCGCGGCGAGGACCGGAGGCAGCAATTCCCCCCCCCATGGGCCTTGCCCCAGGCCTGATCCGATGGCGACGGCGGTGGCCCGCGCCAGCAGGGGCGCCAGCTCCGCCGGCGTGGTGACCGCGGCGACCATGAGTTCCGACCGCCCCAGATTGAGCATGGCGGCGTGGGCGGGATGGGTCGCCACCGAGACCAGTCCCGCCCCGGCCCGCAGGGCCCCCTCCCCCGCCAGGCGGGCGGCGCCGCTGAAGCCCGGCGCGCCGCCCACGATCAGCACATGCCCCAGGTCGCCCTTGTGGGCATCCCGTCGCCGCCGCGGCACCTGGCCAGCGGTCTTGGACCAGTCCAGACGGCGGGCCGCCAGGATCTCGCGTCCATAGAGGCTCGCCGGTATGCCCAGGCCGGCGAAGTGGATCTCGCCGCAATACTCGGGGCCGGCGCCGGTGAACAGCCCCTGCTTGAGGCCAATAAAGCTGAGGGTGGCCATCGCCCGGACGGCGCAGCCGAGTACCCGGCCCGTGTCGGCATGGAGACCGGACGGGATGTCGATGGCCATGACCGGGGCGCGCTGGGCGTTGACCGCCTGAACCGCCGCCGCCCAGTCCCCGATCAGGGGGCGCTCCAGCCCAATGCCCAGCAGGGCGTCGACGATCAGGTCCGTATTCCGGGGCAAGGCGCGAAAGGCCTCGCAGGTACCCCCTGACTGGCTCCAGGCCTTGCGCATTTGGCTCGCATCCGGGGTCAGGTGCCCCTCATCCCCGAGTTGCAGGACCCGCGCCTCCAAGCCATCGCCTCGGGCAAGGCGTGCCACCACGTAGCCATCGCCGCCGTTGTTACCAGGCCCGCAC
>JAGVUH010000549.1 GCA_019136395.1 Gammaproteobacteria bacterium | reverse complement strand
CGGCACCCAGCGGCAGATCATGCTGGCGCTGCGTCTCGGCCTGTCACAGGAGCTGGTGGCCCGCCGGGTGCGGGACGATCAGTTCGTCTTTCTCGACGAGCCCTTCGCCTTCTTCGACAGCCGGCGGCTGCGCGGGGCCCTGAAGAACCTTTCGGAGCTGGGTGGCGACTTGACTCAGTACTGGGTGGTGGCCCAGCGCTTCCCCCAGGACGCTCCCATTGGCCTGGAAATCGCCTGCGGGCAGCACCCGGACACCCTGACCCTGGGCTTTCCCGAGGTCGCCTGAGGGGGACGCTGGGTTTTCCCCAGGTCCCATGATGGGTAAGGGTCGTAAGCATTCACACCCCCCGAAACCCGTTGGGTTTTGGTGCCAGAGTGTTTTGCATGACGGGGAAGGGTCGTAGCATTTACACCCCCCTGCCGCCTGAGTATCGTTGGCGCGAGGGGATGATATCCTGGCTCCCTCCCCCCTGGTGGGGGAGGGTTGGGGAGAGGGGGCTAAAGGCCTACGAGGGGATTAAGTGCGGATGGCGGTCGCTGGCAGGTCCAGCCGATCGTACGTCAGGCGCGCCAGGTGCGTACCGGGCCCGTGTCGAGATGCACGAAACTGGAGCGGCCGTAGGTGCCGACGCCACCGCGACTGAGGGCGATGGCGGACTCCCGGAGACGGGAGCTGGAGCAGTCCTCGAAGGTCACGTCGATGGCCTTGCCACTGATATGGAAGCTGTTGCGGGCCACCCGTTTGGAGGCCCGGCGCAACTGGGCGTTGCTGTTGGGTGAGCGGTAGGCGCTGAAGACCTCGATCTCGCACTCCTCGCCGTGGATGCGCTTCTGCAAATCGTATAGCAGGTCGAACAATTTGGGGTCCATGTGGGTGCTTTCACCATTGCGGTGATCGCGCAGGAAATGGTTCAGTTTGGCGAGGGCATCCCGTTGGTAACTGTCGCCAATCCGATAAGTAATGCGAATGCTTTCATCGGTATGGGCGTGGCGCAGTCGGATGATGCGGCTCTTGTCAGTGGATCTCTTCGTGGCGAAGGCGGGGGCAGCAATAGTGGATAAGGCGAGGCCAAGGAAATATCGCCGGTTCATTCAGTTAACCCGTAGTCGTCATTCAGATCAAGCGAGTGGCCAGATTATAGTCAGAAAAAAATGTACCGCAACAATAAATTGCATGCATTTGCCCCTGATTGGCGGCGTATCATTCAATGAAATTGTCGTCTCAGCGCGACGAACAAATGATTGATATGGAGGCCATCCCAGGGCGATAAACAAGATTGCCGGCTGAGTGATTCCAGAAACATTAGTGACCGTAGGAAGTTGATAATTACCCAGCAAACCAGTCCGATGGATGTCGCAATCCCGCAACGAATGGTTATTTCGCAACGGAACGGGTGGAAAGGCGGGCTGATCTTGGTTCATTTTTCTCCCCCTGGTTGCGTGGTGCTTGCCGACTGGCGGGGTGGGGTCCGGCCGACTGGCGACCGCCCGCGGTGCCGTGGTGCTGAGGTGGCGCAGTCCCGCAGTCCCGACGGTGATTCCTGGCGGTGGATTCCCCGCCGGACTCGGGTTAGTATGCTAAGGCTGTTGGAAGCGATCCGACCGGGGATCTGGTAAAAATCATCCTATAAACAGAGGCTTATAAAGAGGGTGATATGCGTGCGCTCATCCCTCTCCTGCTGATCCTGCCACTGACGGCGGCGGCGGATATCTACAAGTACGTCGATGCCGAGGGGAAGATCTACTTCACCGACACCCCCTTGCGCGGTGACGACCTCAAGTTGGAATGGAAGCGTGACGCCACCAAGGTGGCTAAGGAAAACGCGGCGAAGGTGGTGGCCATTGGCCGCAGCCGCCCCTTTATCGAGTCCGCGCCGGCGGATCTCAGCGCCCGTCGTGCCCGTTACGAGCGCACCATCGAGCTCATCGCCAGCCAGGAGAATTTGCGCCCGGAACTGCTCCACGCCGTGGTGCGGATCGAGTCGGCCTACAACCCGGGGGCGGTCTCGCCCGCGGGGGCGACCGGGCTCATGCAACTGATGCCCGCCACCGCGGCGCGCTACCGGGTGACGAATATCGAAGACCCGACGGAGAATCTGCGCGGCGGCGCCCGCTATCTGCGCGATCTGCTGGACATGTTTGGCAACGATCTGCAACTGGCCCTGGCGGCCTACAACGCCGGGGAGAACGCCGTCGCCCAGTATGGCAATCGCATCCCGCCCTATCCCGAAACCCAGCGCTACGTGCGCAAGGTCCTGCAATACCTCTGGGCCGAGCGCACCTCCGCCAACAAGGGTTGAAGCGAGCCGGCCCATCTCCGTCAACCAGGGTTCAGGCTGGCAGGTTGGCCGGGGCGGGGTGAAGCGGCCGACAAGGTTTCAGGCTAGCAGGCCACCCGGGGCGGGGTGAATCTGCCAACCAGGGTTCAGGCTAGTAGGCCTGCCTGGGAGGGGTGAAACCGCGGGGGCGCGACCCCGTCGCGGTGCGGCCCCGCTCTCTTGGTCAGTCTCTCAATCCTCGCCGATGACGCGTTCATCCCGCGGCGTCGACAGCAGCTTCTCCGCTTCCCCCATGCTCTTGGCGAAGATCATGCGATAGGCGGCGTCCCCCGCCAGGGGCTGCCCCTGGCGCAGGCCGCGGACCCGTTCCTTGGCTTCCTTGTAGGCCTCGTAGGTGGCGATGTGGCTCAGGGTCAGGGGGGATTCGGTCTTGGCGTAGATGAAGTAAGGCATGCGGTCTGCTCCTGGTCAGAGGTCAAGGAGGGCGATTCTAGCCCACCGGCCCCAAGGTGGGGGCGCTGCGCCGGGAACCATGACCCGGGCTGCCGCAAGGCTTGGGGATGCCAGCGCGCTATGGTAACTTTGCCGATCGCGCCTGACTTCCGCCGCTATCGGCCTCAAAGCCCATCGGGGGGCCCTCGGCGCCAGACTCATTGTTCATAAATAAGCTCACCGGCTGATCGGACAAGGTTCCGGCACGCGGCGCGGGGGCCATCAGGAGAGACGCAAGATGATCAAACCAGTCGGCTCGGACGTGCTCAAGCCGCTCTTTGTCTATGACCCGGACACGCATCATCGCCTGATGCACGAGGCCGAAGCCTTGCCTTCCGTGGTCATCAGCTCCCAGGCCGCCGGCAACGCGGTGATGATGGGGGGCGGGTATTTCACCCCCCTCCAGGGCTTCATGAGCGTCGCCGATGCCATGGGCACCTGCGAGAACATGCGCATGACCAATGGCGCCTTCTTCCCGGTGCCGGTCCTGTGCCTGCTGGAGGATGTCTCGGCCATCCGGGGCGCCAGCCGCATTGCCCTGCGCGACCCCAACATCGAGGGGCAGCCGGTCCTGGCGATCATGGACGTGCAAGCCATCGAGGAGGTCAGCGACGCGCAGATGGCCTTCATGACCGAGAAGGTCTATCGCACCAGCGATAGCGAGCACCCCGGCGTCGCCACCTTCAATAGCCAGGGGCGTTTCGCCGTCTCCGGACCCATCCAGGTCCTGCACTTTTCCTACTTCCAGGACGATTTCCCGGATACCTTCCGCACCGCCGTCGAGATCCGCAACGAGATCGCCGAGCGCGGCTGGCAGCGTGTCGTCGCCTTCCAGACCCGCAACCCCATGCACCTGGCCCACGAAGAGCTCTGCCACATGGCCATGGAGCGTCTCAACTGCGATGGCCTGGTCATTCACATGCTCCTGGGTAAGCTCAAGCCGGGCGATATCCCCGCCCCGGTGCGCGATGCCGCCATCCGCAAGATGGTCGAGCTCTACTTCAAGCCCAACAGCGCCATGGTCACCGGCTACGGCTTCGACATGCTCTACGCCGGCCCCCGGGAGGCCGTGCTGCACGCCTATTTCCGCCAGAACATGGGCGCCACCCACTTCATCATCGGCCGTGACCATGCCGGGGTGGGGGATTACTACGGCGCCTTCGATGCCCAGACCATCTTCGACGAAGAGGTCCCGGAAGGCGCCCTGGACATCGAGATCTTCAAGGCCGACCACACCGCCTGGTCCAAGAAGCTGGGCCGGGTGGTCATGATGCGCGAGGCCCCGGATCACACCAAGGAGGACTTCGTGCTCCTGTCCGGCACCAAGGTACGTGAACTGCTGGGTTCCGGCATCGCCCCGCCCAAGGAATTCTCCCGTCCCGAGGTCGCCCAGATCCTGATGGACTATTATCAGTCCCTGAAGTGACGGCCGATCGTTGCTAACTGTCATGAGGCGGCAGGCCACACCCCAAAGAATGAAAGACATTCCCGTGACTTACACGCTGACGGGCATGAGGGGTCTTGCCACACCCCGGAAAATGGCAGGTTCCGCTCGTGTCTTTAATGCTAACCGCTCCGTTAGCGTTCACGCCCCAAGCCACCTTGGCTGGCATCGGTAGCGCAAGCCGCTGATGCTCTTCCTCCCTCCCCCCTGGCGGGGGAGGGTCGGGGAGAGGGGGACCGAACGGCTTGCGCTCTCCCGCGCTAATCGGCGAGCGTCATCCCCATCCCTCTGCCAATGCCAATGCCCATGCCTGGCCCCATACCCATGCCTGGCCCCATGCCCAGTTCCGGCCCCCGGGAGGTGATGGGGCGCCAGAAACGGGGGAAGTCGGGATTGGTGTAGCCCGGCAGGGCGACCATCTCCAGGGGGGGCTTCAGGCGCGAGGTATAGTCCATGACCGCCTGGATGTCCCGGGTGGAAAAGGTCTGGATCTGCTTGACCATCTCCTTGTCGGCATTGAGCCGTTTGCCGTCGCGGATCAATTCGAACTGACGGACCAGGTAGCGGTAATGCTGGCCCTGGAGCAAGGGGCTGTGCTTTTCCGGGACACCCTGGCCGCGCTCGCCGTGGCAGTCCACGCAGTTCTCCTCGTAAAGGCGCTGACCCAGTTCCAGATCCGTGCCCGGACCCACGCCGTTGTCGGGGTCCATGGGGAAATGCTCGATGTAATAGCTGACATCGGCAATATCCTGAATGGTCAGGGAATTGGTCATGGCGAAGGGCAGCATGATCGGGTTGTCCCGATTGCGGGCGCGGATGTCCGCCAGTTGCTTGATGGTGACCTCGGCGTATTGACCGGCGATCTGCGGGTAGGTCCCGTCGGTGGTCCCCCAGCCCTCGGGCTGATGGCAGACCGAGCAGACCAGATAGACCTTCCGGCCATTGGCCAGATCCGGCTTGAGATGCAGGGCCTGTTCGACCTCCCGTGCGGCGGCGAGGGGGTCGTCGGCAAGGAGCGGCTGGCTGGCGGTCAGGCCGAAAACCAGGGCGAGTCCCAGGATGGGGCATGGCTTCACGGGATCTTCTCCTCTTCTGGTGGTTTAATCTCCCCCTGCCAGGAGGATATCGCCCGTGAGCCCCTGGGCAAGGGTGCGCTGAACACCCGGGGACGGCGCGGTGGGGCGATAGCCGACAGGGTCTCCCGCGATACTTGGCCGCGGGATAAATGGTTTGATTTGCTTACCCGGCCCCGTCCCGCGGGGTCAGACAATAAGCCGCGCCGAGGTGGGTATAAACGGGACGATAACGGGAGTTGGCCGACGATGCAAGGTATTTGCCCGAGGTTATGGCCCAGGGAAAAGACCGCGGGTCAGGGCTCTACCGGCGTGGCATCACCCCGCCGCGCCTCGATCAGGGCGCGGATCAGCGGTAGGGTCGGGCGCTTCTTGTGGACGAGGCTCGCCCGGTCCAGGTGTCCAAGCAGCTCCAGCAGGTAGCCGGGCTCCCGGGGGCAGCGCTTGAGCAAATAGGCGATGGCCTCCTCGCCCAGCTTGAGTCCGCGACGCCGGGCGGCGTGGCGCAGGAGCGCGGCGCACTCCCGCTCATCAAGGGGCTTCAGCCGATAACGGGTGCCCCAGGCCAGCCGGGAGGCGAGATCCGCCAGGTGGATGCCCAACTCGCCCGGGGGCCGACGGGCCGCCACCAGCAACCCCCGTCCCGCATCCCGCAGGCGATTGTAGAGGTGGAACAGGGCCTCCTCCCAGGGTGCCTGACCGATCACGGCCTCCAGGCCGTCGAGGGCGATGCGGTCCCAGCGCTCCAGGGCCTCCAGGACGGCGGGTTCCAGACCGGGATGCCCCAGGGGTAGACAGGCCGCCGCCAGCCCCTCCTGGCGCGCGGCCTGGCAGGCCGCCTGGAGGAGGTGGCTCTTGCCCGTGCCCGGGGGGCCAAAGACATAGAGAAATTGTCCGGTGGCCGCGGGCGGGGGGGTCGCTACCCCCGGTGGGGCCGCGGCGGTAGGCGGGCGGAGCGATGGCTGGGCCCAGGCGGCCAGGGCCGCGACCACCTCGGCATTGGGCCCGGCCAGATAGGCGGAGAAGTCCGACTCGGCACCCGGGGTTAGGGCCAGCGGCAGTTGCAGGCCAACCGTCGCCCCGGGCTGGGAGGGGTTGGCGCCCTCTGGCTCAGGACGGGGGAGGGTCGCCGCCGACCCCGGGTCCGGCGTGGGGGCTGGCGATGCCGACCCCTGATCTGGTCCGGTGAGGGGCGAAGCCGACCGCGTGTGCGGATCCAGGTCCGGGGCCGGGGCCGGGGCCGGGGCCGGGGCCGGGGCCGGGGCGAGAGCTGTGTCCAGCGACAAACTCGTGCCGCCGTCAACCGGCCCGATCCAGGGCCAGGGCCGCCCGCGCCAGACGCCGCCCCAGGGCCTGGCAAAGGCGCCGTTCCTCCTCGCTCAGGGGCAGTTGGCTGTCGCCCCCCGCCAGATGGGAGGGGCCATAGGGGGTGCCGCCGCTGGTGGTGCGCAGCAGGTCGGTCTCGCTGTAGGGCAGGCCCATGAGCAGCATGCCGTGGTGCAGCAAGGGCAGCATCATGCTCAGCAGGGTGCTCTCCTGGCCGCCGTGGAGGCTGGAGGTGGAGGTGAAGACGGCGGCCGGTTTGCCGATCAGGGCCCCGGACAGCCAGAGGGCACTGGTACCGTCGAGGAAATACTTGAGCGGCGCGGCCATGTTGCCGAAGCGGGTGGGACTGCCGAGGGCCAGTCCGGCGGCGTGGCGCAGGTCGTCCAGGTCGGCGTAGGGGGCCCCGCTGGCGGGGATGCTGTCCTCGGTCGCCTCGCAGACGGTGGAGACCGCCGGTACGGTCCGCAGTCGGGCCTCGATGCCTGGCACCTCCTCGACTCCGCGGGCGATGAGGTTCGCCATCGCGGCCGTGGCGCCATGGCGGCTGTAGTAGAGGATCAGAACGTGGGGCATGGCGGTGAATACTCGGGCAGAGGTGAGGTTAGTAACGAGCGGCCATCATTATAGGGACCGGTAAAATCGCTCGGCGTCGGGGGGCGTGGCGGCGGGTCAGAGGATGGCCAGCACGGTCGCGGGTGGTCGGCCCAGGGCCGCCCGGCCGTCCTTGAGCAGGATGGGGCGCTCGATGAGAATGGGGTGAGCAATCATGGCCTTGATGAGGTCCTGACGCGACAGGGCCGGATCATCCAGGCCAAGTTCCCGGTATTCCTTCTCCTTGGTGCGCATCAGTTGCCGTGGCTCCAGACCCAGCTGGTGCAGAATCTGGTTCAGCGTCGTGAAGGTGGGCGGCGTCTTGAGGTAGTCGACGATTTCGGGTTCAAGCCCCCGATCGCGCAGCAGTTGCAGGGTCTCGCGGGATTTGCCGCAGCGTGGATTATGATAGAGGGTGATGGACATGTCTGACTCGCCGTGGAGGGGCCCAGGTGATTCGTCATTGCGAGAGCCCTATTCTAACCCCGAGGCTAACGAAATCGGCGTGAAGGTGGATCTGACGTGGGTGAGGCCAGCGTAACGTGAACCAGCTATCGGGTGGAGATGATCTCATCGGCATGCGCTGCCTGGTGTCCGGCCGGGTCCAGGGGGTCTTTTTCCGTGCCTCCACCCGGGATGAGGCCCGGCGGCTGGGGTTGAGCGGTTATGCGCGCAATCTCACCGATGGGCGGGTCGAGGTCCTGGCCTGTGGGCCGCGGGCGGCGGTAGCCGCGTTGCGCGACTGGCTGCGCCTTGGCCCACCCCTCGCCCGGGTCGAGGCCCTCGCGTGCGAGCCCGTGCCTTACCAGGCGCTGAGCGGTTTCCTGAATCGCTAGGACCGGCGATGCGCCAACTTACTGATTTCCTCATTTGCTGTCTTCTTCACTTCTGACCCCCGACCCTCGACCCCGACCCGCGACCCCCGGAGGGGTGGACCAGGGGGCCCTACGGAGAACCCGACGGTGCAACTGCCCCCCCTGACGGACGGCCGCATCCTGCGCCGTTACCAACGCTTCCTCGCCGAGGTGGAACTGGCGGATGGCACCCGGGTCACCGCCCATGTCCCCAATACCGGCCGCATGACCAGTTGCTGGGAACCGGGGGCCCCCGTCCAGCTCAGTCACCACGCGGATCCCCGTCGCCGTCTGGCCTGGACCCTGGAGCGGGTGGACATGGGCCAGGGCTGGATCGGCGTCCACACCGGACGTCCCAACGCCGTCCT
>JAGVUH010000496.1 GCA_019136395.1 Gammaproteobacteria bacterium | reverse complement strand
ACTGGGATTCCGCCGTCTCCAGGGCGGTGGCGAAATCCTCGGTGTCGATGACCCGGTCCACCCGCGTTTCACGGGCGCTGAGGATCTGGGTGACGCTGTCCCCGGCCGCCACCAAAAAGAGCCCCTCGTAGGCCTCCAGGGGCAACAGGGCCTGTAGGGCATCTAGCCCGGCCTCGGACTCGATGGCGCGCACCCGGTCCAGCCAGGCCTCCGGCACCCCCAGGCTCAGGAGTTCGTGGTCGCTGAGGTGCGCATAGCAGATCGCCGCCGGAGCCGCGGGCGTTGGCGATACCCCGATCAGAGCCGGGACACCAACCATCGCTGGGCCCCCGACCATCGTCGGGATCTGACCAATCGCTGGCCCTGCGACTACCTCCGTCTCCGCGACGACCGCCGGCGCCTCGACTGTCGCCGAGTCTGCCCCTGTGATCGCGGACGTCACTCCAGCCGCCACTTCCTCCTGGGCCGCAACCCCGGTCTCAGGTACCACCGCCAACTGTTCTGTCATGATCATCTGGATGGCGCCCGTCACCGGGTTGATGGTCATCCGGCGGTTCAGGGCCCACCGATAGGCCTCATCGTGATGATCGACGTAGAGCAGCACATAGACGTCGCCCGCATCGGGCTTGAAGACGATGCCGCGCCAGTCCTGGTTCATCCGCACCGATTTGAGGTTGGGGTCCCTGGCGCCGTTGATGTTCTCGTAGTTGATGCCGGGGCTCTTGGGGTCGGTCTGAAAGAGGATGGCCCATTTCATGACCTTGGTATGGACGCGGGTCGGCAAGCGGGACAGTTGCAGCAAAAAGTCATGGGAGAGGGCGACCTTGGGTTTCATGCTTACCTCCTCACGCCAGGGGGTTCAGAGTCAATTCGGGCAGGTCCATTTCTCGCTAAGGGACCGTTCAACTGCAACCAGCACACCTTAGCCCCTCCCCCCTCGCGGGGGAGGGGTTGGGGAGAGGGGGGCGCCTGGGCGGTCAATCAATTGTTGAATATTTTCCAGGAGGTTCAGGGTTTAACCCGGCAAGTCCGATTTATGCCACGGGGCTCAGATGCAATCCCAGCAGCTCCGCCACCGCCAGGGCCCAGGGTCGTCCAGCCACCAGGTTAAGACCTTCATCCAAGAGCAGGACGTGCCAGCCGGACGCGCGCCAGATGGGGGCCTGATCTTCCTGGTCGGGACGCAAGACGGCCAGCCGGACGGAGGGCCAGGCCAGTTCGGCTTCCGCCTGTATCCGCCCTTTGGCATCGGTCAGTTCGTATCCGACCTCGGGGGTGGTGGCCCCGGCCTGAGCCAACTGCTTCAGCCCCGGCTGGAGGGGACTCAGGGCCTCCTCCAATACCTGGAGCCAGCTCTCATTGATCGCCGCCTGGTCCGCCGCTTGGGCGGGGATACTCGCCGGTTCGGCTACCGCCTCCGTCAGCCCGGCATAGTCATCCCCATCCAGTCCAGCGGCGGTGGCCAGCAACTGCCAGGCGCCTTGCAGGGCCCCCTCGTCCTCGACGGCGGCCTCGTCCAGGATCAGCACGCCGGGCGCGGTCCAGGGGGCAGCCTGCGCAAGATCACGCCTCCCCGGCGGCGTCACGGCGCGATCAGCTCCTGGGTCTGGTGGCCAGCCCCGTGCCACGGCCAGCGGCCACCAGCCGATCTGGATACAGGCCCCGCCGGCTCTGGATACACTGGGGGCAAAGCCCTGACCCGGTTCCCGTAGGCTGACCGGCAGCCGGGGTCGCCAGGAGGCCAGTTGTTGCTCGGCCAACGCCCTGTCCGCCGGCGTGGACGGGACCATAAGGAAGCCCAGCCAGAGGGCATCGCCCTGTAAGGACCTCAGGGCGGCATCCTCTCCCTGGTGATCGGGTCCAACCGCTAGCCACCGCAGCAGGCGCGCCACCGCCTGCTGGGTGAAGGCATGCTGTTGGGCACGGGGCACCCCGGCCGGGGCGCGGCTGCCATCGTGACGGGACAGGGCGGTCAGCGGCGACTCCAGATCCGTTTCCGCTTGGCCTTCCAGGGCGCTCGCCACGTCCTGGTGGGTGACCGACCAGACCCAGAACTTGCCGCTGGCCCAGAACTTGCCGCTGGCCAGGAGGGCGCTGCGTTTCTGGGCGTCCGCCCGCAGGCTGTCCTTGTGGTAGGACCAGCCGTCGCAGAAGACCGCCACCGGCCGGCGGCGGCTCCCGACGGCCCAGGGCCAGATGACGAAGTCCGGCTTGCTGGGGACCGCCACCCCCTGCTCCGGCCCCAGGGGGCATTGGGGTTCGATGCGATAGCGCTGCGTGCCCACCGCCAGGACGTGGCCCGTTTTGCCGTTGACCAGGTCCTGGACCAGCTTGACCGGGGGCAGGCCGGACTTGCCCCCCAGGCGCGGGAGGCTCTCGATGAAGCGCGACTCCAGCACCGAATCGAAATTGGGGTTGATGTAGATGTCCGCGAGGGTCGCGACCCGCTCCAGCCGCCCCAAGGCCGCCACCAGTTCTCCCAGCAACCCCTTGGCCGTCTCCCGGGAGACCTTCTCCATGTTGCGTCCCAGGCGGTATTGGTAGAGGCAGCGGTAGCAGCCATCCTTGTCCGGGTCCTGGTTGCACGGGCACTGGGTCAAGGTCGTCAGGGCCAGGGTCAGGACCTCGGTCAGGGTCCCCGCCTCTTGGGCCAGGAGCTGATGCAGATAGCCCGTGCCCCCCGGCACCGAGTCATACAGCAGCACGAAGTGCTTGCGCGGCCCCCCGTCCAGTCCCGGTTCGTCCTGCAGGACCAGGCGCAGGTGATCCACCTTGCCACCAAAGCGGCGTTTCAGCCCCAGTTGCAGGGCCGCCATGAAGGACTGCACCACCCGCTCATCGACCCCGGTCCGGGTGTAAGGCACCAGGATACGCAGGGCTTCGGACGTGAACTCGCGATAGAGGTAGAGGCACTCCAGCAGATTGAGCGGGTCATTGCTGCCATGCTTGGGGCAATCGAAGCTATGGGTCTGGGCGGCCGCCTCGCCATGATTCCCCGTCGGCCGCTGCACCTTGCCGCAGTGCCGGCATAGCTTGAACCCCGGCCGCGCGGTCTCCTGGGCCGCCACCTTGAAGGGCTCCCCCGCTCGG
>JAGVUH010000400.1 GCA_019136395.1 Gammaproteobacteria bacterium | reverse complement strand
GGCGGAGGAGCAGGCCCAGGAGCGCAAGCGCATCCTCCTGGCCGAGGACAGCATCACCACCCGCATGCAGGAGCGCCGCATCCTGGAGGCGGCCGGCTACGCGGTGGAGACCGCGGTGGACGGGCTGGATGCCTGGAACAAGCTCGCCCTCCACCCCTTCGACGCCGTGGTCTCCGACATCCAGATGCCGCGCATGTCCGGTCTGGAACTGGCGGAGCGCATTCGCAAGAATCGCAAGTTCGCCGAGGTGCCCATCGTGCTGATCACCTCCCTGGCCACCGAGGAGGATCGCCGCCGGGGCCTGGCGGCGGGGGCCGATGCCTACATCACCAAGTCGGAATTCGATCAAACCCTGCTCCTGGACTGCCTGTCCCGGCTGGCCTGAACCTGACATGAGCCGACCATGACCGTCACTGAAGGGATTCCCGTCCGGCGCCCGCTCCGGGTCATGCTGGTCGACGACTCGGCCACCGAGCTGTATCTGCTGAAAAAGGTCTTTGCCCTGGCCGCGGACATGGAGGTGGTGGCCAGCGCCGAGAATGGCCGCGACGCCCTGGACCTGCTGCCCCAGGTCCAGCCGGATCTGGTCTGCACCGACTACCACATGCCGGTCATGGACGGTCTGGAATTCATTCTCCGCGCCATGCGGGTCCACCCCTGCACCATCCTGGTGATGAGCGCGGCGGTGCAATCCTTCCACAAGGAGAACATCTTCCAGATGCTCTCCGCCGGGGCGGTGGACGTGCTGGCCAAGCCCCTGGGTCACGCCGGCGGCATCAGCGCCGCCGAGGCGCAGCGGTTTCTGGAGAAGGTGCGCGCCATCGCCCAGCTCCCTTCCTTGCAGCGGCGGCTGACCCAACCGGTCCCTAAGGCCCAACCCGTAGCGTCCGTTCTGCCTGGGTCAGGATTGGGGTCTGGATCGGGGCCGGTCCCCAGCCTGGATCGGGTCGAGCTGGTGGCGCTGGGGGCCTCCACCGGCGGTCCCCAGGTGTTGCAGGTCCTGCTCAGCCAGTTGCCCGCCCACTTCGGCCTGCCCCTGGTGTGCGTCCAGCACATCAGCGAGGGCTTTCTGGAGGGTATGGTCAGTTGGCTGGGGTCCAGCGCCAAGCTCCGGGTGGAGATGGCCCGGGCGGGTCTCAGCCCCGTGCCGGGTCACGTCTATTTCGCCCCCGATGGCCATCATCTGACCCTGGACCAGCGCCGGTGCTTCGCCTTGGCCCCCTGTACCGGCCAGGATCTGCACTGCCCCGGGGTGGACCCCTTCTTCCTCTCGGTGGCCCGGGTTTACGGCCCCACGGCTTTGGGCGTCCTGCGCGATGCGCGAGGCGGGGGCGACCACCATCTGCCAGGACGAGAGCACCAGCGTGATCTTTGGCATGCCCGCCGCCGCCATCGCCCTGGGGGCGGCCAGGTACGTGCTGCCTACCGACGGTATCGCCGCCATGATGCTGCGACTGGGCGATCAGGGGCTGTGGGCGATGGAGGCCCCTGGCACACGCGACTAAGAGGCTGTGAAAAATTGCCTTTTTCTTCGCAAGCTCTGAGCCAATCCTCGCTGGCTGCTGGCCCCCGCGACCGCAGGCCCGGGCGGGGCGGATGGGCGCTTAGGCCGTCTCGGGTGACCAGAGCCCCTGGTGGTGGATGGCGATGAAGGCGTCGACCACGGCCGGGTCGTACCTCACCCCGCGGCCCTGCTGGATCTCGTCGATGGCGACCCCGATCCCCAGGGAATGGCGATAGGGTCGGGAGGTGGACATGGACTCCACCACGTCCGCCAAGGCCAGGATCCTGGCCTCCAGGAGGATCTCGTCACCCTTGAGCCCCTTGGGATAGCCGCTGCCGTCCAGGCGCTCATGGTGCTGGACGACGATATCGGCGATGGGCCAGGGGAAGCGGATGTTCTTCAGGATCTCGTAGCCCGTCTGGGCGTGGGTCTTGATGAAGTCATATTCCACGGGATCGAGGCGGCTGGGCTTGGTGAGGATCTCCGCCGGGATGCGGATCTTGCCCACGTCATGAACGACGCTGGCGATGCGCAGGCCCTCCAGGTCGTAGTCGCTCAGGGCCAACTGCTTGCCGATGATGACCGCCAGCCGCGCCACCCGCCGCTGATGGCCTGAGGTGTAGGGGTCGCGCATCTCCACCGTGGCGGCGATGGCGGTGACCGATTCGATCAGGGTCTCGTGCAGGGTCCGCAGATGGGCGGACTCCTTTTTCAGCAGCGTCTCGCGCTCACTGGCCAGCCGGCGCTCATGCTCGATCAGGGCCGCCGACTGGCGCTCCACCTCTTGCTGAAGCTGGTTGTTGAGGGCGGTGAGCTGGTCCTGGATGGATTGCAGTTGTTTGTTCTGCTGCAGGGCGTTGCAGTAGGTGGCCAGCAACAGATTGAGCAGTTGCTGGGGCCCGGCCCGCACCTGTTGGAGCTGACCGCCGATCTCGGCCTCAAGCTCGATCTTGTCCTCTTCCGCCACCCGGCTGGGCTGGCTTAGGGCGCGGGCGACCCGATCGAGGAGCAGGGCGGGATCGTAGGGCTTGGTGACGTAGTTGTCCGCGCCCACGTTCAGCCCCCGCACCACGTCCTGGACGTCGCTCATGGCGGTCAGCAGGATGATGGGCAGGTCCCGGAGGACGGGGTCGGAGCGCAGCCGGTGACAGAGCTCGAAGCCGTCCATCACCGGCATGGTGATGTCGCTGATCACCAGGTCGGGCTTGAGGGCCTGGGCCAGGCGCAGACCCTCGGCCCCTTCCCGCCCCAGGCTAACCTGATAACCCGCCTCGACCAGGACCCGGCGCAGCATCTCCGCCTGGATGCTGCTGTCTTCGACGATGGGGCATGGGTCTGGCTGGTGGCTGAGTCAGGGTGCCGGAAAACAGGCGGGGAATCTTAGCGCCAAATCGCTGATGAGGGTATGGAAAAGGGGCCATCTATTGACCCTCGCCCGGGGAAGCCGACATTAGCCCCACGGACCCCGCTATTTTCCGACCGCCCGCCCCCCGGCCCGGGAGGCACCGCAAAACCGATTGGCGACGGGCGGCTATGTGACGAAGTAGGGGTGGCGGGAGCATCGGATAAGCGTGCAATGTTAGAAGGTTGTCATTCCGTCCGTCTGCCGCATAATATGACCACTATTAAGGGCTGTAAGTGAGGCAGTCGCATGTCCGCCGCCGCTGAATTCCTCTCGGAGGTCATCACCGATCAGGGCAACATTGCCACCGACCGTCTGGCTGAGTTGCTGCATGTCA
>JAGVUH010000288.1 GCA_019136395.1 Gammaproteobacteria bacterium | reverse complement strand
CCCACGTGAGATAACGCCAGAAACATCGAATACCTCGATGGGAGACAGCAGCAAGCCGCCCGTGACCGGATCGGGATAGGCCGGGGCATTCGCCATCGCCCCGATATAGGACGTGCCCTGAAACGGGAGATGCG
This sequence comes from Gammaproteobacteria bacterium, assembly GCA_019136395.1. The sequence continues at coordinate 2,571 of JAGVUH010000288.1, read as the reverse complement.
TCGTCTTCATGACCGCCACCGAACCCACCGCCCCGGCAAAATTGCGCGGCATGTAATCGGCATTCGTGGCCCCATGCGAGGCATAACCCAGATAGGTATTGGTCGCATTCGAAATGCCACCCGAGATCAGGGTATTGAAGACATCCGCGGAATTGGGCGACTCCAGATCGCCAAAGAAAAAGGCCGGCTGGTACATAATCGAAGCCAGACCCTGCGCCAACGAACCGTGATAATTCATCCATAAAAAAAATCGCCGGGCATCGGCCGCCACCAGCCAGGCGTGACCACTTGCATCACTGGAGCTACTCCGCGCCGCGACTAAATCACTCCGCTGCGCCACGGTCGGGAAGGGATTGGTCCCGGCATCGATCGCCGTCATGGACTCATAGCCACGCACCTTGTCGTGCCACAGCGGGCTAGAGTCGAGATGCAGGTAGCAGCCATTGCTCCCCGCCCCCTGACGGAAGGCCGCCTGATTGGCCGCCGTGAAGGGCTTGCTCCAGCCCGCGGGGGCCTTATTGCCGTAGCCAGTCACCAGACAGGCATCCAGCACGTTGATCAGCGTGTTGGCATTGGACTGCCCATTCAGGGGCGGCGGGGCACCCGGATCATCCCAACGATAAATGGTGTAAGGCATGTTGGACCCTCTAGGCCAAGACCCATTGCTTGCCGTCAAAGTATTTCAGCGGCGCCGTCTGCCACGCCGTCCCGGACCAGCGCTTCAGCACTCCATCCACCCAGACACCCCCGACATACGCCTTGAGGCCGCTTCCCACGGGCGCAGGCTCACCCTCAGCGAAAGCCAAGTCAGCGGCATTGCCCGCTGGCGGGGTGTAAGCACCGCCAAAGTTGAAATCGGCCTCAGTGCCACCGGGAGGGATATAGCTCATGACGCACCGCTACCCTCAGGAGATATCGAGCCAGAGGTCATTCACGTGGCCGCCACCGTGATCCGCGTCAGCACCTCCCAGGCGGCGCCACCCGACCCGTCCGCCATCAGCACGCGACCAGCCACGGCAGCGCCGGAACCCAGGGCGGCCGCATCCCCGCCGTGATTGTGATCCCCGGCCGCGACGGTCCCGGATTCGGTGCCGATGTCCGTCGCCTTGAGGATGCTTTCATCGGCGGGCTCATAGACCCCCGCATGGGCATGATCACCCGCCGCGACGCTGCCCGGCCCGGTGCCGATGTCACTGGACCGTAGCAGGGCGGCATCCACCGGCTCATAGATCCCGAAGTGATGGTGATTGCCAGCCGCCACGGTGCCCGGACCCGTGCCGATGTCCGCCACCTTGAGGATGGTTTCATCAGCCGGCTCATAAACGCCCGCGTGATCGTGATCCCCAGCCGCCGCGGGGAAGCCCCCGGGGGTCGCCCCGTCATGGACCACCACCACCTGCTTGCTGGTATCAACGGTGATCTCCCCCGCCAACCCGGTGAAGGCCGTATGGTCCGCGGTCGAGCCGCGCCGTCGTTGCACGGCAATCGCCATCAGAGACTCCCATAATCCGCGTTGAGGTCGGCCGCGACGCCGACCAGGCCGTAATCAAAGCGCCCGGCAACCCATTCCTGGCCGGCACCCACCTCGACGATGGCGGGCACGCCAGCGTCCTTCTTGAGGTAGAGCTTGCCATCGTGGGTATTGATCGCCAGCTCGCCCAGGGCGAGATCCGCCACGCCCGGCGCCTTGCCCGGCACCGCCGAGCGCTTCAGTTGCAGCGTCTGGGCCATGTGACCGCCCTCCCCAGGCTCGCGTGTCCGCTACCCGGCCGGTTCAGAAGCTGCCGCCGTCGAGGGTGCTGGCGAACTCGATCCCGGTGGCCCCGGCGTTGACCACCAGCAACCGGCCGCCCATGCCGGTGTAGGCATCCGGGACATCGGCCAACTCCGTCAGGCCGTGGCTGCTGATGTCGATCCCAGCGACCAGCGCCGCCCCGCCGATCTTCACCGACTGGCCGGCGGTGTTGCCGATGTAGAGATACCCATCGGCCTCCGAATAGCCCAGCTCGCCCCGCTGGAAGGTGTTGTCGACCGGATTGGCTGTCTCGGCCGAATACTTGATCTTGATGATGTTAGGCATGGCAATTCACCCACAGGTTAATCGTTCAGAAGGTGCCACCGTCCGTGATGTCCTCTCGCGGCACATTCGCCCAGACGCCTTGCGCGCATGTCAGCAACTCGCCCTCGCCGAGGGGCAGAGCCACGCGCACGGGCGCGCCGCCCAGGCGCAGGTTCACGCCAGCATGGGCGACCACGGCCGCCAGGGTGACCTGGTAGGGCTTGCCGTCCTGCGCCAGGTACAGCAATTCATCGCCCTGGAGCGCGGGAGCGGTGGCAAGTTCGGAAAGCCGTTTGCTGGTCAGCGCCAGGCGTCCGCCACTCACTCACGGAACAAAAAAGCCCCGCGCGCGGCGGGGCAAGGCTCTACAGCCACTCGGAGGCGTGCCACTGCTTAGGCGTAGGTCGGGGGCGTGCCGGTCGGGGTAGCCGTGATCCCCATCAGGGACAGGGTGTAGACATGGATGAAGAACACCTCCCCCGCCGGGACCGGGCTGGCATCCATCCCGCCGG
>JAGVUH010000214.1 GCA_019136395.1 Gammaproteobacteria bacterium | reverse complement strand
GCCCGCCAGCGCCAGTCAGGGGAGGATCAGCCCCTGCGCCGCGCCTGGTGGCAGGAACGGATGGAGGCCCTGGCCCGGGACGGCCAGCGCGTCCTGGCCCTGGCCTTCGCCCCCTTGCCCAATGGCCAGCGGGAACTGGACTTCGCCGACCTGGAGGGCGGGCTGACCCTCCTTGGCCTGGCGGGCATCATGGACCCGCCCCGCGAGGAGGCCATCCTGGCGGTGGCCAGGCGCGGCCATGGGGATTGGCACGGGCATGAGCCCCGGCACGGCTGACCCACGGGGCACGCCACCCGGCCCGGGCAGACCTGATCGGGATAGCGCATCCTCCGCCCCCCTCAACCCGGCCACTCACCCACGGGGGGGGGCCGCTGCCACCGACCTGGCCCGGTTCCCGGCCAGTGGCGCCCGCGGGGTCCTCACCGGCGCCGAGCTGGAGGAACTGGACGACCAGGCCCTGCGAGAGGCCGTGGCCCACACCGACGTCTTCGCCCGCGCCAGCCCGGAGCACAAGCTGCGCCTGGTCCAGGCCCTCCAGGCCAATGGCGAGGTGGTGGCCATGACCGGCGACGGCGTCAACGACGCCCCGGCCCTCAAGCGCGCCGACGTCGGCGTGGCCATGGGCCACAAGGGCACCGAGGCGGCGAAGGAGGCGGCGGAGATGGTGCTAGCGGACGACAACTTCGCCACCATCGAGGCCGCCGTGGAAGAGGGCCGCACCGTCTACGACAACCTGCGCAAGGCGGTCATCTACGTCCTGCCGGTGAGCGCCGGCCAGGCCGCCATGGTCCTGGTCGCGGTGCTGCTGGGCACGACCCTGCCCATCACCCCGGTGCAGATCCTCTGGGTCAACATGGTCACCGCCGTCACCCTCTCCCTGGCCTTCGCCCTGGAGAAGCCCGAGCCCGACATCATGCGCCGCCCGCCCCGGGTCGAGGTCGCCCGCGCCGTGGCCGTCAACGCCCTGGTGGTGGCGGAGATGTTCTACCTCTTCAACTGCCGCCGCCTGCACGGCTCCATCCTCAACCGGGCGGGCTTCCTGGGTAACCCCCTGGCCCTCCAGGCCATCGCCTTCCTGCTGGTGCTGCAAATCGGTTACACCTACCTGCCCCTGATGCAGTCCCTGTTCCACACCGCCCCCATCGACGCCGGCGCCTGGTTGCGCATCCTGGTGGCCGGCATCCTGCTGCTGCTGATCGTCGAGGGGGAAAAGGCCCTCATCAGCCGCTGGACCAACCAAAGGGCCGGGGAGCGGACCCGGCGGTAGGAGCAGGCATGGGGGTGATTGCCGCCACCCAGGGGCGGCCACCCCCGCGCGGATGGCCCTGGCAGACTCTGACCCCTCCCGGCCCCGTGTCTTCGGTACCCCCTTCGCGGGCGACCCTGGCAGACTCCGACCCCTCCCGGCCCCGTGTCTTCGATGTACCCCCTGCGCGGGGGACCCTGGCCGTTAAGATGGGCTTAAGTTTGCCCCGTTAGAGTCGTCCCCAGCGTCGGGACCATGCCCGACCATGTGAACCTCATCACCGGAGAAACGCCATGTTGACCAGAACCCACGCCCTTGCCCTGTCACTGACCCTCGGCGCCAGCCTTGCCGCCGGCAGCCTGCTCCTGGGTCCGGTCTTCGCGCAGCAGGCCGCCACGCCGGCCGTGCCGCCGGCCGTAGAACCGGCGGCCAGCGCCGCGACGACGCCCGCTCCCGCCACCCTGACCCTGCGCCAGGTGCTCGACAAGCTGGAAGCCGCCGGGTACCGGCACTTCCAGAAGATCGAACAGGAGCGAACCTACTTCGAGGTCGAGGCGACCAATCCCCAGGGCCAACGCGTCGAACTCGACGTCGATGCCGTCACGGGTGAGATCCTCAAGACGGAAGTGGAAAGCGCCAAATAAGGCCGCCAACCGGGTGAGCCTTGGAGGCGGTCAGGGGCCATCCTGACGAAGTGAAGGGCACCGCCAGCTCCGCTGGCGAGTGTCCCTTTAAAATGGTTTAGCCTCCTCGGGACCCACCGCCCCATCACCCTTCCCTCCAACCACGGCCTTCTCTTGCCGTCTTCTCTGCGATAAACAGGGCACCCAGGATACCCTTCGTGTTTCCGTTCCCCCACTTCAGAGGGACCGGTCATCCTGCCCAATCCATCCCCTCACTCCCGCTTCATCCCCTCACAACGCCTCCCCCGTGCTCGGCCCCGCGTAGCTGGCCAACCAGTGGGCATAAGGTGCGGGTAGCGTCGTCCAGGCGGGGCGGTCGACGTTCAAGGCCCGGGCGAGTTCGTAGGGATAGTGCGGGTTGGCCAGGTGCGCCTTGCCGATCATCACCAGGTCCAGCAGCCCTTCGGCGACCACCCGTTCGGCGATCCGGGGTCCGTCGATCAACCAGGCGGCGGCGACCGGCAAGTCCGCCTCACGCCGGACACGGCCGGCGACGGGCGCCAGGAAGGCCGGCCCCCAGGGCGGATTGGCCGCCAGCGTGGAGAAACCGACGCTGACATTGAGCAGATCAAGCCCCTCCGCGCGCATCCGCCGGGTCAGGCCGATGGCCTCCGCCAGGGTTTCCTCGTCGCGTCCGTCATATTCGATGACGCCAAGGCGGGCGGTGAGGGGGCGGTTATCCGGCCAGACCGCGCGCACTGCCGCCAGGGTTTCCAGCAGGAAGCGGCCGCGGCCGGTGGCATCACCGCCATACTCATCGGTGCGCTGGTTGGCATGGACGGAGAAGAAACTCTGTGCCAGATAGCCATGGGCGAAGTGGAGTTCCAGCCACTCGAACCCGGCGTCACGGGCGCGGAGTGCGGCCGCGACGAAGGCGCCACGCACCCGCTCGATGTCAGCCAGGGTCATGGCCCGCGGTACCTTGGGAAGGGGGCCACCCAAGGCGATGGCCGAAGGCGAAAGGGTCTGCCAGCCGCGGGGGTCACCGTCGGGGATGTGGTCGTCGCCTTCCCAGGGACGATTGGCGCTCCCCTTGCGCCCGGCATGGCCGATCTGAATCCCGGGCACCGCGCCGGCGGCCTTGATGGCGTGGCTGATCCGGGCCAGGCCCTCGGCCTGGCCATCGTCCCACAGGCCCAGACAGCCGGGGGTGATCCGCCCTTCCGGCGCCACGGCGGTCGCCTCGACAATGACCAGGCCGGCGCCCCCCCGCGCCATCCCGGTGTAGTGCGGCTCGTGCCAAGTGGTGACGTAGCCATCCTCAGCGCTGTACTGGCACATGGGCGGCACCGCGATGCGGTTGCGCAGGGTCACGTCTTTTAATCGAAAGGGAGTAAACAGTACCGACATGATTGGATTCTCACTGACTCATTCAATTGTGGTGATATTCTGCTTTGCTCCCCACCCCGTTCAGGCGATGCCGCCAGACCGAAGATGAGGGCAATGATCCGGCTTGGGCAGCGGGCATCTCGCTGATCGACCAGTTCCCCATTTACTCAGACGTTGGCCTTTGTCACCGCTTCACGGTAGAGGACCGGACAGCCCGACTTACGCGAAATCAAAGGCGGTTCAGGAAGTTCAGCACGGCGGGCAACTGACCATCCAGCAAGGCCCCCACCTGGTGGCCGGCATGGGGTATGGACTGAAATTGCACCCGATCCGGGGGAAAACGCTCGACCAGGCGAACGATCTCCGCCAGCGGCACCACCTCATCCGCCTCCCCATGCAGCAGGAGGACCGGGCAGGCGACGCGGGCGACATGATTGAGGGGCGCCACGTCATCGAAGCGGTGCCCCGTCACTCGCTGAATGTACCCCAGAACCAGGGGGAGGAGGAATGTCGGCACATGGCGTTGACTTAAGTAGGGCCGGATCACCTGGTCGGGATGGGCAAAGGGCGCGAGGGCGATGACCCCGGCGAGATCCTGACGCCGCGCGGCGAGGAGCAGGGCCGCGCTGGCGCCAAAGGAATGTCCGAGCGGGATGATGCGCGTGGCTTGCCCCTCCGGCTGTGACTGGACCCAGTTGATGGCACTGTCCAAGTCCTCGGCAAAGGTGGGGAGGGTGGCAAAGCGGTCGATATCGCTCTGGCCATGGTTGCGGGCATCGACCAGCAGCAACTGGTACCCGGACCGGTGCAAGGGCCTGGCCAGGGGTAACATCCGCTCGGCGTTGCTACCCCAGCCGTGAAGGACCACCAGGGTCTGGCGGGCAGTCGGGATCGGAAGCCACCAGCCAACCAGTTGGCAGTCGCGCCGAGACGGGATACGCACCTCCTGGTACGCCAGGCCATGGTCCGCCGGCGTGGTCCCGTCCCAAGGCCTGCCCCGCCGGAGCCCGTGGTGGACCCCGATCACGAGGGCGATGATGGGCAGGCTTACCAGGGTCACGATCAGGATGAGGGGGGACACAGGCTAATGGTATTGAAGATAGGCGTTGAATCAGTCGGCAATTATTACCTGACACTCATGGGACCGGATCGCACGCTGCACCAGCTCCACGCGGAGATTGCCCAACGGGTTACGGCCATCACCCGGGAACATCCCGACTGGCGATGTCGCAAGGGTTGTGGCAACTGTTGCCGACAACTCGCGAGAATTCCCCAATTGACCCAGGCGGAGTGGATGTTGCTTCAACGGGGGCTGGTGACCCTGCCCAAAGCAGAATTGGCCGCCGTGGCGCGCGGCATGGCCACTCAGCCGGTTGCGGGCCCGGCACCGGTCACCTGTCCCTTATTGGATATCGAACGGGACGCGTGCCGGGTCTATGCCCAGCGACCTGTCGCTTGTCGCACCTATGGCTTCTACGTCCAGCGGGACAAGGGCTTGTACTGTCGAGACATCCTGCAACAGGTCGAGCGGGGGGAACGTGAGAATCTGGTCTGGGGCAATCAGGAGGGCATCGACCGCCAGCTTGCCAACCTGGGCGAAACGCGCGCCTTGACCGATTGGTTTCAGGAGTGGATGCCCTTTTCCAGTCGCGAGGGGGAGTTAACCGTCCAACCCGGCCCGGCTCTACAATGCCTGTAGTTCATCGCCCACAACCCACATCCTCCCCGGCCGCGGGCGCCGCGGTACCAGCCCGGAAGACAAGGCCCGCCACCCGACCCACCTTGTCAATATTAGCAAGGCATGGGCACGGGTAAAGACCCATGTCACCCTAGCACCCTAGCCCGCTGGCGGGAGGAACCCCGGGCGGCGGCGCTTATCAAGCACTTAACCCAGGAACGCGCCGCCGGCCGCCACCCCAAAAAGCCCAAGATGTTTGTCACCACCCCCGGAATGGCTGATATCCGCGCCGCCCTAGAGCATCACGGCGCCCGGATCATGGGGGCGGCAGGATTGACCCCTGAAGCGGAGGTGACCGAGATCAAGACCCGACGTCAAGCCTAAACCATCTGGAGACCCTTATGACCGAGTTACACCCTCACTTTGTCACCGACGAACAGGGCAAGCGCCTATCCGTCCTCCTCCCCATTGCCGAATACGAGGCCATGCTTGAATTACTGGACGACATGCAGGATCGGGACGACGCCCGGCGCATCCTGGCCCGCATCGAGCGTGGGGATGAAGGCGTGGTGTCATGGGCAGACGTGAAGGCCGCCCATGGGCCATAGCCTCCTCTTCGCCAAGTCGGCACAGCGCCAATTCGACAAGCTACCCAGGCTAGCGCAACAGCGCCTAGGGGAAGCAATCGAACGGCTGGCAAATAACCCCCTACCGCCTGGCGTGGTCAAGTTATCCGGCGAGGAGCGTCTTTATCGCATCCGCGTGGGCGATTACCGCGCCGTGTATCACCTTCAGGATGAGCGCCTCGTCATTCTGGTCATCAAGGTCGGTCACCGCCGCGAAGTCTACCGCGATCATTGACCACCCTTTCCGCCGTGCCTACCCCGACCGGAGGAAAAGCGGGGAACCCTGCACCGCCTGGCACGGCACCCGATTCCGCCGCGGGAATCACAGGAACCGCGCCAAGGGAGCGCCCGATATGCCATCCCCCCTGACTATCCCATCTTGGCATCGGCCGAGATCATCACCGCCGCGGATTTTTGGCTGGCGGAGGATACCGCCCTAGTTGCCCGGCTATTCCGCCCGGGCATGCAATACGCCTGGCAGGAGATCACAAACGTACCCCTGCCCGGCCCTGGTGGAGCAGATCATCCACATCATACGGTCATGTCCTAAGGCCCGGGGAACCTGCCCGCCGCGAAACGTGCCTTTTTTGGCCTGCTGGTGACATAGGCACGGCCTGGCAATGGCGGCCGATACCCTGGCCGACCGGCTGCATACCCTGCTGGTGCGCATGGAGTAGGATAACGTTGTCGGCCTGCTGTTCGATGACCGAGGGGAGAATCCCGGCCAGGTGCCCGAACTGACCCCAGAGAAGGCCAGACAGATTCAGGAGCTATGGACCCAGACGTAACCTGATCGACGCCCGACACCGACCCCGCCAAGCGCGGGGTTTTTTGTGGTTATCGGCCATCGGAAGGAGGGGGCTATACTGCCTGACCGGGGAAGTTATCTATCGGTAATCGGAGGGGATGAAAGTATGAAGGCGGCTACCTTACCTTTGCTGGTCCTGGCACTTGCTGGTTCAGCTTATGCAGGCGTCGAGTGTAAAGTCGGGGACAAGTGGTATCCCTACTCGTCAGCCGAGTGTCAGGGTAATTCAACCGACTTCAGGCAGGCACCTAGCCCGGGCGTCACGCCAGCCAGGCCCGTCAAGCCAGCACCGGTCGCCAGCGTTGATGGCTGGGAGAAGGTCAGGTCGCAAGCCGTCGCCATGTGCGAAAAGCGCCACGATAGTCACAGCTTGCAAGCTGCATGCCTCAGGAACGAAGAGCGCGGCTACCGTGACATGCAAGGCACCTACGACCTGCCAGCCGACGTAGCGGCGAAGGCAAAAGCCCGTTGTGCCTTGCGTCATGAATCTTGGTCACTACGGAGCGCCTGTATGCGTAACGAGAGCAAAGGCTACAAATCACTCCGCCAGTAAATACCTGGCAACAATCACCCAAGCCCGGCCATGAGCCGGGTTTTTTTGTGGGCGAAGGTTCGGCCCATGCGGCGGTGACTACAGCATCCTTAATCGTGGTCTGTCTGGGGATTTACTCCCAGCCAAGAATATCCTGATTTTCTCCTTCGCCCCCTTCGCGACCATCGGCACCAAAGGACCATAGATCAAAAGAACCATGTTGCCCTGGTGAGCGGTATTGGTAGTCGTGACCCCAGGGGTCTTTTGGCACTTGGTTCACTTTGATGTAAGGCCCTTTCCAGTTTGGTTTTTTGGCGGTATTTCTCACCAAAGCCGAAAGCCCATCTTCGGTTGATGGATAACGCCCCAACTCAAGACGATATATGTCAAGAGCCGTAGAAAAGTCTTCAATTTGTTTGCGGGCTGTTTTTGGATTTATCGTGCTTCCAAATGCCTGTTTGATTTTGTCGGTGGCTTCTTCAGCTTTGGCGGACGCCAAAAGCTGTTTGTTGGCATCAACTGCGGATTGTGTCTGCGGATATTTCGCTACAAGCTCCTCGTAAATGCGCCTGGCATCATTGCCGCGCCCTTCTTTTTCGGCGGTAATTGCCAAGTTCTGCATTTTCCTGGCTTCCGCCTCTGGGTCAGAACAACCCGTTACCCCTGCCGTAAGGGCAAGGAGGATGGCAGAACACACCAGCGTTTTCGGTAAGGCATCTTTCATAACTTTCCCTCTCGATGGTTAGTGGTTATTGATGCCGTCGCATCCAGCACTCGTCCTGACGGCGAGGGCAAGGATAGCCGAGTAGGAACCGCCAGCAACACAAGCCTGACGGTTGTGCAGTTGGAAGAAGTATCCGGCCAGGCCTCGCCATGAGGCTCTACAAGCCCCTGTAGCGCATTACAGGCCGTGGGCAAGGCCAAAGGGGTAGGCTTGTGGCCCTGCTGGCGGCCCTGGGGCGCGTGGTGCGCACGATAGGCCCGATCTATCTGGCACGGCTTGCGTGTCGATTAATTGCCTATGGGTTGATAGGCGATATGGGCACCACGCAAGCCCATGCCATTAGGCCCGACCTATGGAGCCGTGGCCATGATGCCCCGCAGGCTCCAGAAGCCAGTCGACGCAACGGCTGGGACGCCACTAGCCCAGCCAGAATGATGCTCTACACCGACCACACCTTGTCCGTGGTTATTGTGGCTGTGCCAGGGAGGAATCTAGTCTGGCCGGGGAGGTCAGTGGATGGCTAACGTCGCCAAAGTATTACCCCCAGCGTTACCCCGAAGGCCGATAAAAAGCAAAAGGCTCAGGGTTTATGACCCTAAGCCTCTGATTTTTATGGAGCCGGCAATAGGATTCGAACCTACGACCCATTGATTACAAATCAATTGCTCTACCAGCTGAGCTATGCCGGCTCAGTGGAGAAGAGTTGAGATTTTATAGGTACAGTGCGCCTCAGACAAATATTCCCCATGAAACCGTGGAACATCATCCCCATGGCGCCTCTTTGAGCCTCCCTTGGTTCTCATGCCGGCGCCAGCGCCAACCCCTGCAGGACGAGATCCGGCACCAGCACGGAGTCGACCTGTAACCGGGGACGCAGGCGTTCGGCGTCGCCGCCGGTGAGCAGCAGGATGGGCTCGGCGCCCGCCTCCGCGGCCAGTTGGCGCAGCAGACGCTCCGCCAGGGCGGCGGGGGCATCCAGGGAGGCCACGGCGATGGCGGTGGCGGTATCCCGGGCCCAGGCGTCGTCCACCTCCTCGGGCTGGACGGCGGGGATCTGGGTGTTGGCCAGCAAGGCTTGGCGCATGGTTTCGACCCCCGGCAGTATCAGCCCGCCCAGATGAAGCCCCCCGGCCAGCAGCAAGTCGAAGGTAATCGCCGTGCCCGCGTCCAGGATGAGCGCCGGGGTGGCGGTCAGCCGTCGTGCCGCCAGCAAGGCCAACCAGCGATCGACCCCCAGGCGGCCGGGCTCCTCGTACGCGATCGACAGGCCCTGGTGGTGGGCGCGGGGGCGAACGAACTCAGGTTCCAGCCCCCAGTAGGCACGGCTGGCGCGGCGGAGGGCCTCCGTCACCCCCTGGGCGGCGACGCTGGCGACCCGTACCCGTCGGGGTCTTGGCATGGCCTCCCAGGTGGCA
>JAGVUH010000249.1 GCA_019136395.1 Gammaproteobacteria bacterium | reverse complement strand
GCCGCGCATCCATCTCCTCTCTCGCAACCCCCAAGGAACTCCGCCTGATCCCGTGAACCCCGACTTCCTCATCATTGGCGCCGGCATCGTCGGCCTGGCCCTGGCGCGCGAGCTCAAGCGCCGTTATCCCGACCAGCAGGTCATGGTCCTGGAAAAAGAGCCCGCCCCCGGTCGCCACGCCAGCGGCCGCAACAGCGGCGTCCTGCACAGCGGCATCTACTACCCGCCGGGGACCCTGAAGGCCCGGGTTTGCGCCCAAGGGGCCGTGGAACTGGCGGCCTACTGCCAGGAGCGCCAACTCCCCTTCACCCGCCCCGGCAAACTGTTGGTCCCCGTCCAGGCTGCGGACGCCCCGCAACTGGACCTGCTCGAAGCCCGCGCCCAGGAGCACGGCATCCCGGTCACCCGCCTCCACGCAGGCGACCTCCAGCGCCTGGAGCCCGACGTGCGCTCCCTCACCGGCGAGGCCCTCCTCGTCCCCGGCACCGCCGTCGTCGCCCCCGCCGCCGTCCTGGAGTCCCTCAGCCGCGAGGTCCAAGCGGCCGGAGTCACCCTCCTCACCGGCGGCCACCTCGACCAGGTCGAACCCGCCCGCCAGCGGCTCATCTGGAGCGGCACGACCCTCAGCTACGGCCATGCCATCAACTGCGCCGGCGCCCATGCCGACACCGTCGCCCACCAGTTTGGCGCCGGCCAGCGTTACACCCTGCTGCCCTTTCGCGGCGCCTACTACAAACTGGACCCCCGCTCCGGCATCCGCATCCAGCACCTCATCTACCCGGTGCCCGACCTGCGCGTCCCCTTCCTCGGCGTCCACACCACCACCAGCGTCACCGGGGACGTCTACCTCGGCCCTACCGCCACCCCCGCCTTTGGTCGCGAAAGCTATTGCGGCCTGCACGGCACCAGCCCCGCCGAGGCGGCGCGCATCGCCGGCCTGCTTGGCCGCCAGTACCTCGCCGGTCGCGACGGCTTCCGCCGCCTGGCCTGGCAAGAGGCCGCGCGCATGACCCAGCGCGGCTTCGCCGTCGCCGCCCAGGCCCTGCTGCCCAAGTTGCACGTCGACCACCTGCTCCCCGCCGACAAGGTCGGCATCCGCGCCCAAATGCTGGATCGCCAGACCGGCCGCCTGGTCATGGACTTCCTGGTCGAACAAAGCCCCGGCGCCACCCACGTCCTCAACGCCATCTCCCCGGCTTTTACCAGCTCCTTCCCGCTGGCCCGGCATCTTATCGATGAGTTCATCGCCTGGTAGGTTCGGCGCCGCCACCCCTCATGCTTCGACGAAATGCTCCGGCGCCATGATCGGCACTTTCTCTGGTTGGTTGGTTTCATCGCCACCAGCGCCGGCCTGGTCATTGCCGCTAGTCGGCTACTGTCAAGCGACCCACGGAAGACTGAATAACCTACTACGCCCGACGCTCGAAAAAGCCGTTATGCAACTGGCGATAAGGAGGTCAGGCGGCGGATTGCCATCGCCAACAGAACTAAAACGGCAACGGAAGTGATTTGGATCCCGGAAGATTCGACTATTATTGTGTTCGCGATAGGCAGTAGAAAGGTAAATATTAATACTTGTAATTCGCCGGGAAGCTTGCCCCTTTGATAAATATCCCAGCCATAAAATGCCAGTGGCAGGGCGAGGAGGGTCAGGTCATAAACAAGTATGTAGGGGCTCAGTAATATGATGCCTGAGGTCAGTATCGTGTTGCGTAAATAGTCGTTTCTGGCTTTTATCCAGGTCCAGATTACCAATATTACAACCATGAACGAAAGTAGTGTTTGGATGGTTGCGGCTAGGTCGGTATCGTAACTAAATAGGCGTATGGTGGTGTATGGAGAAACATTGATGCCATTGACGTTGATCCAGTCGTTGGCAATCAATTCCCGGATGACGGGTATCTGATGGATGTATTTAAACCAGACCTCCGTCCCCAGTATGAGCGCCGAAGTGAACATCAGTAAAAGCGAAAAAAAAGTTGTCCAGAAAAGCGTTTTCCAATGGCGGCCAATGAGGAGAACCAGATAGGGCAAGATCGCGTACTGTGGCTTGAAGGAAAGGATGCCAAGCATTAGGCCCGCGATCATGGGTCGTTTGTCGATAAAATGCAGGCCGAGCCCCATGAGCGAGGCAAGTAAAAATCCATTCTGCGCCCAATTAAGGTTCATGAGCACGCCAGGGAAACTCAGGGCTAATAACAATGCCGTTGGATGTGGAGCAATTTTATAGATCGTAAAAGTATAGGCGGCCAAGGTCAGGCTGATAAAGAAGTACAAGGAAATTTTGAAAGGTAGCAATCCGGCTGGTAAGGTCATTAAGATGTAGTGCGGCGGATAAAACCAGCCCAGGAGATACGGTAGTTCGGTACCCATTACCGTCTCAAGGGTCTGGTGATGAACCTCGACGTCATACACCAGGCTGGGCTGACCCTGCAATGCCAATGAGGAAGCGGCATAGAGGATGCTGAAATCAATACCGCTCATGCGAACAAAGGCGATCACATTAAATGTCATCAGGAAGATGGCGTGAAAGATCAGCAATCGTTCCGTGGTTAATAATTTTTTATAGTTCATCTTTTGGTACCATAAGAATGAAGATCGTCACTTTTTTTCTTGGACGAGACCGTTTCGTGGCAATCAGCATCTCTTTTTGTCTCTCAGATCGCCAGCGCGGTACAAGACTAGGTCAACCGCCTGACCCCGCAAACGGCCACGCACGCCCAGGCCCAGCCACCCCCCCCCAGGATTGGATCGACATGCTGCCCTTCTCCATGACGCAGGATCGCCTCCAACGCCTGACGCTAGCCCTTCTGCTGGGGCTGGTGATCGGCTATCTGCTCTTCCTCGTCGCCGGCAAGCATGAGGGCTCGGCCCTGCTCCGTGGCGACTTTCCCGCCTTCCATGCCGCTGCCGAGCTGGTCTGGACGGGCCAGGGAGCGGAACTCTACGACCTTGGCCACCAGCGCGCGATACAAAATCGCCATTGGCCGGATTTCGCCGGGAGCTATTACATTTTCGCCTATCCCCCCTTTTTCGCCCTGCTCCTCGCGCCCCTGGCCGCCCTGCCGCCACTGGCTGGCAAGGCCCTTGCCTCGCTGCTGCTCTTCGCCGCCTTCCTCGGTAGCCTGCTACTGGCCAGACGGCTCAGTGCCTTCGTCAGCCGGTATTTCCTTTTTACCTTCGTCTATTTGCTCACTTTTGCCCCCTTGCAGATCGCCATCGTCGGGGTGCAAAACACGGCCCTGTCCCTGTTCCTCTTCGGCCTGGTCCTGTGGGGCGTCCATACCGAACACCCTTGGCGGACGGGGATCAGCGTCGCGCTCCTCTGCTACAAGCCCCAGTTCGGCGCCTTGCTGGCGCCATTCCTGCTCGCCCGGCGCCAACGGGGGGAGGTGCTGGCCTGGGGACTGGGCCTCCTGGCGTTATACCTGCTCGGCGTCCCAGTCCTGGGCTGGACCTGGCCCCTGGCCTGGTTCCTGGCGGCTCACCAGTTCGGTGAGGTCAACTTCACCATCAACGCCCACAACATGATCTCCCTGGCCGGTTTGAGCTACTGGCTCTTCGAGGCCAGCCTGGGCGCCGGCGCTCTTGCCCTGCCCTGGGCCTATCTGGGCTCGGCGGTCCTCCTGCTCCTGGCCGCCTGGTACCTGAGCCGAGACGCGCGGCGTCTGGTGCTGGCCCCCGCGCTGGTGCTGCTCTGTTCCCCCCAGACCCTCTTCTATGATGTCGCCATCGCCCTCCTGGCCCTGCTGCTGCAACTGCGCCCCGGCGAGCGGTGGAACTTCCTGGTCCTGGCGGTAATCTGGCTCTATGGCGCCGTCGCCCTGGTCCTGCGCGATCAGGTCGCTTTCCCTCTCTTTAGCCCCTTACTCCTGGCGATCATCGCGCTCCAGTGGCGCCTGTTGCGCGCACCGTCACCCCCTCACCCCCAAAGATGACACTCCGACAGCAGGTATACCAGCGGACATGCCGGCAGGCGCGCGCAATGCGTCTATACTGACTTGGCGCGCTGAAGGTATCGCCAAACCACCCGGGCTGGCCGCGGAGCGGGATCGCCAGTTACCTGTCCCGGCCCGTACCCCCGGCGCGCCGAGCCGGTCCCAAACCCCCTTCAACACTGATCCCCGCGCGACTTGCCAAGATACCCCAACGCCCAGACCAGCCCCCCGCCCAAACACCAGCGCCTGATCCTGACTCTCATGGCCCTGGTGATGGCCGGTCTGTGCCTCTGGGGTGGCAGCCGCGGCGGGTTCATCCCCGGTCAGCCTTTCAAGGATCCAGACGACGTGCTGCGCATGCTCCAGGTCCTGGCCCTCCATGACGGCGGCGCTTGGTACGACCTGACCCAGCCGCGCATCAACCCCCCCACCGGCTTGGCGATGCACTGGTCGCGCCTGCCTGATCTGCCCCTGCTGGGCCTGCTGCGCCTCGCCGAACCCTGGCTGGGGCGGGAGGGCGCCATCCGCTTTGCCGCGCTCGGGGTGCCCGTGCTCCTGGGGATCGCCTACTTCCTAGCCCTGGTCTGGGCCGCACGCCCCCTGACCGGCGCCCCGGGCATGCCCCTGGCGGGATTGGTGGCGCTGACGGCCTATGTGCCCCACCTGCCTTACCAGGCCGGGCGCGTTGACCACCATGGTTGGCAATTGTTGCTCGCCCTCCTCATCGCTGGCGCCGTGCTGCGCCTGGCGGCGGGGGAGCGGCGCCGCGGGCCGGCCCTGCTCGGTGGCGGATGCGCCGCGCTGGCGCTGTGGATCGGCGCCGAAGCCATCCCGGTCCTGGCCTGCGCCGTCGCCGCCCTGACCCTGATCTGGTGGCGGGAAGGGCGGTGGGCAGCCGACCGCCTCGCCCTCTGGGGCCTGACCGCCCTGGCCGGGGCCCTGCTGATCCTGCCCCTGGCCCTGGCGCCGGGCCAGCGCGGTTCCACGGCTTGCGACGCCTTTTCCCTGGTCAGCTTGGCCCTGACGGCGTCTCTGGCCGGCTTCGGCCTCGCCGCCGCCCTGGCCGAGCGCTGGTTCGGCCCGCTGACGCTCGGCCGGCGGATCGGGTGCAGTCTGGTGTTGGGGGCGACTTTGATTGGTCTGCTCGGCGCCACTTTCCCGCATTGTCTCGCCGGGCCTTATGGGGAACTAAGCCCGGAGATCGTACAACTCGTCGCCCAGACCCGCGAATCCCGGCCCCTGGGCCGCCTTTTGTTCGTGGCCCCGGCTGCGGCCATCTACTATCTGGCCCTGCCCTTGGCCGGCCTGGCCCTGGCCATCTGGCTGGCCCGCACCGGGCCAGCCGCCCAGCGAACCCTGTGGCTGGTCTTGCTGGTGCTGATGGCCGGTGCCTTTCTACTGCCCTGGTGGCAGTTGCGCGGCAGCCTGCTCGCCAATGCCTATGCCACCCTAACCTTGACCTGGCTGGCGGCCACCCTGGGGGCCAAGGCCGACCGGCAGCCCTCCCTGCCGCGGCGCCTGGCCTGGCGGGGGGGGGTCCCGATTCTGGTCGCTATCCTGCCCCTTACCCTGGCATTAGCGGTCGGCGGCCTCACCCGGCAGGCCAGCGTGGAAAAACGTGATGATTGTGACCTCAGCCATGCCTTGGCGGTGCTCAATCAAGCGCCATACCGCGCCCAAGCCCCTTTGCTGATTGCCGCACCGGTTAATCAGGCAGCGACTATACTTTGGTTGACACCCCATGCGGTGCTGGGGGCGCCCTATCATCGGAATGTCGACGGGTTGCGAGATAATGATGCCATCTTGGATGGAGACGATGACAGCTTCCGCGAAGCACTAACCAGACGCGGCGTAGCCTTCCTGCTCCTATGCCTCCCGGAGTCCGATGGTGGACCTGTTGGTCAAATAAGACAGCGGCATATTTTTAACCGATTAAACGCGAGAGATGTCCCCGCTTGGCTGGTGGAGGTACCGGTGGATGGAAATGCAGGCTTGCTTGAAGTATTCGAACCAGAACGAGGTATGGGACTAAGATCTATACCCTGAAAATACAAAACCTATAAGTTAGGCTGGTGGAGTTTTTCTATTAGTCTTTGAGCAGTAGCAAACTTGGCTCAAATAATTTATACGGTTTACAGGCAACTGCCTTTTCTGCTTTGAAGGGCTAAATTAGTATACTTGGAGGGAGTATTAGCCAATGAAGTCCCGAAGTTTTTTTGAATACCCTTTTTTCCCTCAGTATTTCAAAAAATAAATTAATGATTGAGCGACCCAAGTCATGCATATAAATCATAAAAATTTTGCCCTGAAACGCCAACAGGGCTCTTACATGGTCTGGATCATCTTTCTTCTGCCCGTATTGGTGGCGACCCTAGCGTTCAGTGTTGATATCGGTAAATATTATGACGACGCCAGTCAGATTCAGACGGTGGCTGATTCGGCGGCTTTGGCAGGGATCAATGCGTTGAGGCGGGTTTTTGATGAAGACACTGCTACGATGTCGGCTGTATGTAAAGCCGGGTTCATCAGCGAAGCGGTGAGTGATGCCCTAACGCGCATGGCGAACGGTGCTGATGCGGGTGGCATGGGTTTTGATGTGGACGACGTGGAACTGATTTATTGTCCGCGATCATCAGAACCATTAGTTAGTGGGGAAGGGCCCTGTTGGGTAATCCCCCCAGATGCCAACTGTGGTGTTGATTGTGATTGTGGCGGCTTTGCAGGATCAATTGCAGCTTACATAAATGAAGATACAGAGGATAAGCCAGGGAAGGGATTTTATCCATTGAATAGTGAATTGCCTGATTCGGGGGAGGGTGAGGAAGATTCTGCGGGATATGTGTATGTAAGATTAAATAAGCAGACGGATGGCTATTTTTTAGGGTTATTGGGGATTCTCAACTTCCCGTCTATCGAGGTTACAGCTATGGCCCGTCATCGCTTCAAACCTAAATTTTATTGTCCTGGCATGTATGCTCCAGTTGAAAATCTAAATGATCCTGAGCCAGTCAATTTAAGAAATGGGTCAAGACTTATAATTACAGACGGTGGCATTACTATCCGGGATGAGGTCCAGAATTCTATTGGCAGTAGCAATCAACCTAATTGGATTGAAGCTGAGTGGATCAAGATATGGGGTGAGATCTATTCGGGTCAGATAACGTACACTTGTGACCCTTCTTATCCCATTTGCCCTGAAGTACTGCAAAATTCCTCAATTGATTATTATGGGCCAATTGAGCAAGACCAATACCTGGCTACTGGGTATGCAGAGCGGATTGCATATTGTAATTCAAGTGCATATTCCACCTCATGTATCCCTGTCGATAATGAGGAGGTAGGTTACATTTATGTTAACTGTGAACTTTCAGGCCCTGGGCCGCACGAACTTATGGCAGGAACATATTGTGGTGGATTAACATTGACGGATGTAGGCGGCACAGCTGCTGCTCCTGGGGTTGTATTAAGACCACGTATTGAAGATGGCATCCTTGTTGACGATGTTTTCTACTTTGTTCCAAGAGATTTGCCAGGTAATAATCAGGATAGACCTGGACTATTAGATATTAACGGTTGGTCGCAGGGCCAGAATATAAGATATAGTTTTATTGAGGTCGGATATGACAATGATATTCCAGATGCTGGAGTGATAATCTATGCTCCTGTAGCTGATGGTCAAGAATATGCTGTAGATTTAGATATTACCCGGTTTAATGATCCTGGAGCGGGTGCGGATGTTGGTAACTTGCGTCTTCATACCGATAATTTGAGGTTGGTTGATTCCACGCTGGCTTTCAAAGTTTATAAGGGTGGGGATGGTTGTGATGAGGATCTTGAGGAGATCACTCCATATAGTGGGTTGGTTCAATGAAGAGCCCTATTTATCGTGCGTGGCATCGGCGTTGCCGAGGGGCGGCAAGCCTAGAATTAATTATTTTATTATTACCTCTACTATTGATACTGATAGCGGGAGCGAATTTTGCCAAGATCCTGCATGCACTGGCTTCTATCGACAGTGCGGTGAGGGTAGGCGCAACGACTGGAGTTCAATTACTTAACAACATAACAGATGAGTCTGTTCCCCCTATCTATTTTGCTGACAGTACAAATGGGGATATTAGCTTCCCTGATGATGCCGATGGTCATGATGTTTTCTATTACATCCGGAAATCTGCACAAGCCGCCGCAAG
>JAGVUH010000378.1 GCA_019136395.1 Gammaproteobacteria bacterium | reverse complement strand
CCCGCGCCGCCTGGATCAGGGGCTGGAAGCGTTGCCACTGGCCGAAGGAGTTGAAGAGGACGTGATCGGCGAGGTCGAGGATCCGTTCCAGTTCCTCCGGACGGTAAGCCGGGGAGAAACAGTGGACCTCGCCGCCAAAGTCCTCCCGCCCCAGTTGCGTCTCGTAAAGGCCGCTGGCGCAGACCCCCCTGAGGGTGCGCATGACTAGGGGCGCCAGGGCGAAGAGGGCGAAGGCCTTGAGGGCCAGCAGGATCCTGGCCCCGGATTCCCGCTGGACCCGGTCGAGGATGCGCAGATTGGCGGCAATGCCCGCCTCGTCCACGACATAGCAGGGGCTGGGGACCCGTCGCGGGTCGAAACGCGCGAAGCGCTCGCGATTGGGTCGGGGCAGGGTGTCGTGCGCGCTCATGTTGACGGGAAGGGCTGAACGCACGGCAAGCATGCATTCTGAGCCAGCGTTGTGGCCTTATCTTGAGCCTGAGCCATGGGTGTCCTCACGCGCCCCGTCGCCACTCTCGGTCTCTGCAGCGCCAATATGCTGGCGGGCTTCCAGCACCTGGCTCAGCACCTTGTCCATGGCCCGCCGGTCGGTCCAGGGGCTCATGACGAAGGACTTGATGGCCGCGATGGGCGCCTGGCCGTCCAGGGTATGGCGGTAGGCGTCGGTCCAGGAGAGGAGCACCCCCTCGCCCGCCAGGGCGCGCTCGTGGGTCCAATGGAACAGGCGGCGGTTGTAGGCATTGTGCCGTTCCAGCTCGGCCCGGTAGCCGGGATCGGTGAGTTCCCGATGATAGGCCGTCGCCGCGTCCACCCCTTCCGGGTAGAGCCGGAACAGGGTCACGGGACCATAGTTGTAATCGTTGAGGACCTGAGCGCAGTCGAGGGACTCCAACCCCTCCCGCAGCACCTCGGACATCTCCACGCTATGACCGAGGATGACCCGGTAACCCTGCTTGCCCAGGAGCCGCAGATTGGCCAGGGCGGCCAGGGCCCCGGCGCCCGAGCGGGAGCACTCCAGGGTGAAGAGGCCCGGATGGTAATGGCCGAACTGGTAAAGGTAGGGCATCTCGGCCGGGGCCCGGCTGAGCAGCGTCAGATCGGCGCGGCGCTTGACCAGGAAGAGGCTGGAGATGTAGGGCGCATAGCCCGTTTTGTGGAAGTCGATACCGATGCTGTCGGCCAGATGGAGGGGTTGGATACGCTCCAGGGAGTCTTGCAGCGAGCGCAAGGTGCGGCTGTGGAAGCCGAGCGGATTGGCCTCGAAGTCGTAGTCGCGAAAGACCAGCCAGGGCCAGCCGATGACGGCGTCGGCGTGAATCCAGGGGAGCTGATGCTCGGTGAGGCCAAACTCCGCCGCCAGTTGGTCGCGCAGCCGGACCACGGCCGGCAGGTCGTCGAGACCGAAGGCATCCGTGGTCCCCAGGGTGAGGATGATGGCCGCCACCCGCTGGCCCTGTTGGTAACAATCCCGCAGGGCCCGCTCCAGGTGGGTGAGGGAGATCTCGTTCTGGGCGGTGCTGGGGATGGTGATCAGATTGTCGCTGCCCAGCCCCAGCCAGGCGGCGGCGTTCAGGCGGGAATAGTGGGAGGCCCCGGAGGCCAGGATCTTGAAATCCTCACGGATGCCGGCCTTCATGCCCCGCCCGGCGGTCATCCGTTCCAGGGCCAGCTTGAGGCCGTAAAGGATGGTCCCGGTCCCGCCGAAGGTGAAGACCCCGCCTGCTTCCGCGGCGTCGTAACCCGCCAGGTTGGCCAGCGCGGCCACCACCTCCACCTCGGCCTCCGCGAAGCGCGCCGAATACTCGTCCCAGATGATGTTCGGGTTGTAGACCGCCGCGGCGATGAAGGCGGTGATGCTGGCGATGCTGGGCGGGGGGATGACGTTCGCCTGGGCGTTGGGGTGGGACCAGATGGTCATGCCCCGGCAATAGTTCGCCAGGAGGGCCGTGACCTCCTCTAGGGAGCTCATCTGCTCCGGCATCACCCCCGCCAGATGACGGTGGTAATCCGCCTCCCGCTTGCGCCCCAGGATGGGGGCCGCCGATTTCAGCCGGTCCACCCGGTCGAGAAAAATCGACACCGTATGGACGAAATAGCAATCCATGATGGGATTGGAGACCGGGGTGGGAAAGTAGGTCTTGAGGGTCTCCAGGAGGGCGCTGTAGTGCTGGGGAGCGGCGCTCATGATTTCGCACCTCCGGCGTGGGTTTATTTGGGGGTCCTGCGCTCAGTATAGACCAGCCTCAGCCCTGCCGGCCGGCACCCGCCCGGCCTGACACCTGGCGCGGGTCAGGCCCCTCGTGGCTGTGATGCCCGCCATGGGTCCGGCCTCATGCGACCTGCCAGCAGGCGCGGCTCAGGCCGCGGGCATGGCGGTCCAACCCATCCACGACGGTCCCCCGGTCATCGTTCGGACTGGACCGCCCCATCATCCATGCGGATGTGCCGCCGGGCACGGGCGCCGAGTTCGGCGTCATGGGTGACGACGATCAGGGTCAGGCCGCGGGCATTGAGGGCCTCCAGGGTGTCGATGACCTCATGCCCCGAGGCCCGGTCCAGGTTGCCGGTAGGTTCGTCGGCCAGAATCAGCCCCGGCGCGGTGACCGTGGCGCGGGCGATGGCGACCCGTTGCCGCTGGCCACCGGAGAGCTGGTCGGGCTTGTGGCGGGCGCGGTCGGCCAGGCCCACGGCCTCCAGGATCCGGGCCACCCGCGCCCGGCGCTCGGCGGGCTCCAGGCCGGCCAGGACCAGGGGCAGTTCGATGTTCTCCGCCGCCGTCAGGCGTGGGATCAGGTGGAAGGACTGGAAGACGAAGCCGATGCGCTCGCGCCGCAACCGGGCACGGCCTTCCTCGCCGAGGGTGGTGGTCTCCAGGCCGTCCAGGCGGTACTGGCCCTGATCCGGGCGATCCAGCAGGCCAAGGATGTGAAGCAGGGTGCTCTTTCCCGAGCCCGAGGGGCCCATGATGGCGGCGTAGTCGCCGTCGGGGATGTCGAGGTCGACGGCGCGCAGGGCGTGAACCGGCTGGTCGCCAACCTGGAAGGTGCGGGAGATGTCGCGTAGTTCGATCACCGGGAAGGTCCCTGGGCCGCGTTCAGGGCCGCGATTCCTCTGATTTCGCGTCCTCCTGGACCGCCCGGGCGCCATCCTCAACGCCCTCCTGATCGAGGGACAGGACCACCCGCTCGCCGGGCTTCAGCCCCCCGGTGATCTGGGTCTGCTCCCAGTTCGCCAGGCCGGTCTCCACCTTGCGCGCCTGCAAGCGGCCGGCCGCCGGGTCCAGCACCAGCAGGGTGCCGTCCGGCTTGAGGGCGGCGGTGGGGACCCGGAGGACCCCTTCCCGCCGCTCGATGACGATCTCGACGTCGGCGCTGTAGCCCGCCAGCCAGGCCAGCTCGGGCGCCGGGTCGGTCAGCTCCACCTCCACCTCCAGGGTGCGGGCCTGCTTTTCCAGATCCAGGACATAGGGCGCCAGGCGCCGCACCCGCCCGGCGAAGACCCGGTCACCGAAGGCGTCCAGGGTCACCTCGATGGGCGCGGACACGTAGTGGCAGGCATCGTCGATGAGATCCACCGCCGGCGGGGTGGGGATGCCGGGGGGCGAGGGGGTGACGTATTCGCTCAGCTCCCCCGAGACCTCGGCGACGATGCCGGGGAAGGGGGCGGTGAGGCGGGTCTTGGCCAGGTTGGCATGGGCGACGCCGACCTTGGCCGCGCTGACCCGCGCCGTGGCCTGGGCCGCCTCGCAGTCGGCCCGGCCGGCCTGGGCGGCGGTGATGGCCCGATCCAGGGTCTCCTCCGAGGTCAGCCGGCGCTGGTCCAGCTTCACCTGGCGGGCGGCCTCGCGCTCGGCGTTCTCGGCATTGAGGCAGGCGGAACGGGCCCGGGCCTCTGCCGCCTCCGCCTCGCGCTCGGCCAGGGACACCTGGGCGGTCAGGTCCTGGTTCCACAGCTCCAGCAGCAGATCCCCGGTCTTGACCCGGTCCCCCTCGCGCACCGCCAGGGTGGCGATCTGACCACCCAGGCTGGGGGCCAGCTTGGCCCGGCGGCAGGGTTTGAGGGTCCCCGCCCGGGTGTTGGCGACGATCTCCTCCACCGTCCCGGGCGCCACCGCCTGTACCTTGACCGCGACCGGCGCCGGCTCATACAGGGTCCACCAGGCCCCCAGACCGGCGGCGGCCAGGACGAAGAACGCCAGGGTACGGCGGCGGAAGGTCATGGCTGTAGCTCCTCTTCCGCTTGCCGCGGGGCTCGTTCGCTACCTTTGGTGTCCTGGAGGATGGCGTCCAGGTCACGAAGCTCCTCGGTCATTGCAACACTCAACTAAACCCAGCAGGTCCCGTACCCAGGTGGTGGCGGCCTGGGCTTAACGATGCGATGCCGCCCCGACGATTATGGGCCAAAACGACACTCGCGGGGCGACCTGTTCGGCCCTTGTTCCGGCTGATTTTCTTGTCGCCAAGTCCCGGCCGGCCGTATAAGATCGACATAGCCCACCCCCGATGAGCCCTTGACATGCAGCAGGCACCCGTTTCCTATCCGGCTGAGCGTTCCCTGGTTTTCGTCATCGATGACCAATCGGCGGGTCGCACCATCCTGGAGCGCCTCATTCGTGGCCTTCAGCAGGAGATCGAGGTCCTCACCTTCGCGGATGCCCCCTCCGCCATCGCCCATCTCCCCCTGGCGACACCGGATCTGATCGTGACCGATTTCATGATGCCGGAGATGGATGGCATCAGCTTCATTCGCTATGTCCGCGACCAGCCCGAGTGCATCGACGTGCCCATCATCATGGTCACGGTCCTGGACGACAGGAACGTCCGCTACCAGGCTTTGGACGCGGGGGCGACGGATTTCCTCAATCGCCCGATCGACCAACATGAGTGCCAGGCACGCTGCCGCAATCTGCTGACCCTGCATCGCCAGCAGAAGATCATCAGCGGGCGCGCCAAGTGGCTTGAAGAGCAGGTCGAGCTCGCCACCCGTCAGATCATCGCCCGGGAAAAAGAAACCCTTCTGCGGTTGGCCCGGGCGGGTGAATACCGGGACGAGGACACGGGCAATCATGTGGTACGCATGGCCAAGTACAGCCGATTGATTGCCCAGACCCTCGGCTGCCCGGACGACGAGGCCGACGCGATCGAACTGGCCGCGCCCATGCACGACATCGGCAAGATTGGTATTCCCGATCAAATCTTGTTGAAACCGGCGAGGCTCACCGCCCAAGAATTCGAGGTGATTCGCAAGCATAGTTACTTTGGCTTTGAAATCCTGCGCGATAGCCCCTCTCCCTATATTCAGCTCGGCGCCACTATCGCCTTGTCGCACCATGAGAAGTATGACGGCAGCGGCTATCCCAATGGTCTCCGTGGAGAGCAAATCCCCTTGCCGGCCCGGATCTCCGCCATCGCCGACGTCTTCGACGCCTTGACCTCGGTCCGTCCCTACAAGGACAAGTGGTCCAGCGAGCAGGCGCGCGACCACATTCAGGGTCTTGCCGGCAGCCATTTCGATCCGGCCTGTGTCAATGCCTTTCTGCGGCAGTTTTCTGAAATCGAGCACATCCGCGAGACCCTCGACGACGTGCCGGAACGCCCCGCGGAGGGGGTTGCCGTGCAATGAGCGGGGGGTGGCGATTCCCGTTCGCGCCCCCTAGCACCTCCCGGCTGCACCAGCTCTGGCTGCAGGGCTTTCGCAAGGGGGATGAAGCCCTTGACGCGGAACGCGAGCAGGCCCTGATCCGCATCCAGGTTGGCGTTATCGCCGTCCTCTATTTGTTTTGGTCCGAGGCGAGCGCGGTTCGTCTGGGGAATACCCTGACGATCGGCGGTTTGGCGGTGGTGTTTCTCACCGCGGCCCTGGCGCTGTTAATTTTTCTGCTGCTGCACCCGGTACCATTCCCACCGCGACGTTACATGGGCATCCTGCTGGATTTGTCCATGACGTCCATCGCCCTTGCCGCCAGCGGCCCGGAAGGCGCCCCCTTGCTGTTCGTCTATCTCTGGGTCATCGTCGGCAACGGCTTCCGCTTTGGCCCCCACTACATGGCGGTGGCCACCCTCCTCAGCCTCGCCGGCTTCAGCGCGGTGATCTGGGCCTCGGCGTACTGGCAGACCCACCCCTATATCAGTGCCAGCTATCTGCTGGTGCTGGTCGTCATTCCGCTCTACGTGGGGGCCCTGCTGGCAAAACTGCGCGTCGCCTTGCAGAAGGCGTACGACGCCAGCCAGGCCAAGAGTCAGTTTCTCGCCAAGATGAGCCACGAGTTGCGAACGCCACTGAACGGCATCATCGGCATGAGCGATCTCCTGATGGATGCGCGACTGGGTGAACAGGAGCGTAAGTTCGTCACCACCATCCATCATTCTGGCAAGACGCTCCTGGCGATCATCAATGACATCCTGGATCTGTCGCGCATCGAGGCGGGGCGCCTCTCGCTCGTTGAGGTGGAATTCGACCTGCATCGTCTGGTCGCGGAGATCGTTGCCATGTTCTCCTCCCAGGCGGAGGGCAAGCAGCTCGCCCTGACCCATCGATTCGATCCCCGCGTCCCGTTTCTCCTGCGGGGCGACGCGCAGCATTTGCGGCAGATCCTGATGAACATCGTCGGAAACGCGGTCAAGTACACCACCCGGGGCGCGGTGGAGATCCGGATCATGGCCGGTGACGTCATGGCGGCGGGAGAACCGCTCCGGGTGCGCTTCGAGGTCGAGGACACCGGGTCGGGTATCGCCCCCGAGGACCAGCCCCATATCTTTGAAAGCTTTCGCCAGGCCCGGGTGGGGCCCGATCGGCGCGCCGATGGCACCGGGCTCGGCATGGCCATTGCCCACGAGCTTGCGCACCTCATGGGGGGCAGCATTGGCTTGAGCAGCACCTTGGGTAGCGGGTCGATCTTTTGGTTCGAACTGCCTTTCGCCGTCGTTCCTGAGGCCAGCGCATCCGCCGAGCCCTCCCTGGCGGGGACCCATGCCTTGCTGCTGGGTGCCAGCAAGGAATCCTGGGCCGTATTGGAGACGCTCACGGCGATGGGGGTGACAACCGCGCTGGTAGCCGATCCCGAGCGGGTGGCCAGCCGGTTGAAGGCGGCCAAGGAAAGCGGTCATGCCGTGGGCTTGATCCTGGTGCTGGAGCATGACTTTGGCGCGAAGGTCGTCTCACGCCTGGGAGGCATCGGCGACGCGGACGAACTGCCGCTGCGCTTTTTGTTGCGAGAGCACGGGGAAGGGACGGGTCGCCTTGCCATTTGCCGGGGTTTTCATGGGGTGCTCGGTCTGCCGCTCCAACCGCGTGAACTGGAGGTCGCGGTGCATGCGGCCCGCAGCGCCCGGCTGTATCCAAAGAACGTGGTTTCACTCGGCGAGCGCTACAGTCGGCTACCATCGTCCCCGGGACGGCCCTTGCATATCCTCGTCGCCGAGGACAACGCGACCAATCGCCAGGTGACGCGCGCGGTCCTTGAACGGGCCGGCCATCGCCTGACCATGGTCGAAGATGGCGAGGCGGCGCTCGATATGCTGCGGGAGCGGGTCACCGACTTCGATCTCTTGCTGCTCGACAAGAACATGCCTGGCCGTAGCGGGCTGGAAGTGTTTCAGGCCTTGCGCTTCATGTATCCCGGCATCGCGTTACCGACGATCATCTTGTCGGCCGATGCCACCCTCGACGCGATCGCGGAATCCCGCGCGGCGGGGGTCCACGCCTACCTCACCAAACCGATCGAGAGCCGGCGCCTCCTGGAGACCATCCAGGAAATCGGTCGCGGCAAGGAAGTAGCGGATGCGGGCAACCAGACTGACCAGCCCGCGCGGGGGCACCCGGCAGAAGAGGAGACCGCCTTGTTTGATGACGAAAAACTGGCTTCGCTTCTGAACCTCGATCAGGATGGCACCTTTTTCCCGGAGCTGGCCAAGGGCTTCCAGCGGGATACGGAGCGATCGGTAAACACCATCGCCATGGCGCTGGAGTCCGCGGACTATCCGGCGATGCGGGCCGCCGTGCATGCCCTGCAAGGCAGTTCGTCGGAATTGGGCGCCAACGGCCTGGCGGCCGCGGCGGTGCGCTTCCGTACGCTCAAGCCCGGTGAACTGCAATCCCCCCAAGCGGAAGGCTATCTGACGCTGTTATGGGAAGCGCATACCGCAACCCTGGCGTACATCGCCGCCCGTCAGCCGGCAAGCCAAGCGGAAGCGACACCTTCCTCCTCCCTTCGCGCCTAGGCTGAGTTGGCGGAGGGCACGTCCCTGTACCTGGCTGGCCCCGGCATGGCCGAGGCGGGGCCGTCAATCAGGCCGCCAGGGCGTGGCTATGTTCCTGGCGACCGATCAGACGTTCCATCATGCGCAGATCGCGCGCCTGAAGCCTGAGCGCGGTTTCCACCCAGATCTCCAGCACGCGCCAGAGCTCTTCGTAGCTGATGGGCCGCAGCAGGTCGCGCACCTGTCGCAGCGCCCTAAAGCCGTTTCGCGCGCGATTCTCGCGGCGGATGTAGTCATAAACAGCCGTTTCACCGCCCCCTTTCGGCGCCAGGATATCCACCAGGCCCATTTCGTGCAGTACCTCGGCCGTGTAGAGATGTCCCCCCAGAATGATCCGCTCGGCCCGCGCCGCGTCGAGCCGGCGCGAGAGCAGGTTGTAGGCCCCCATGCCCGGGAAGAGATTGAAGAGGACCTCGGGAAAGCCCAGGTGGGTCCCCTGCTCGGCGATGATGAGATCGCTGGATAGGGCGGTTTCAAAGCCGCCGCCGAGGGCATCCCCCTGCACCAGGGAGATGGTGGTAATCGGGCTGTTGAAGTGGCTGATATTGGCGAAAAGGGCGTCGAGACACTTTTTGCCATAGGTCAGGAGACCGCTTCTGTCCCGATTGAGGATACAGCCCCGGAACAGGGCCAGATCGCCCCCGAGGTTGTAGACGCCCGGTATCGCGGAGGCGGTCACATGATAACGGATACCCATCTCGAGATACTGGGCGCGCACCTGGGCGCACCAGGTATTGAGGTTGTCCAGGAGCGCTTCCGTGAAACAGGGGCGTGAGGACCCATTCATGTAGCACCAGGCGACTTCATGCTCCTTGTCGATGGTAATGGCCAGTTCCGGGTAAGCGTTCAGGTTGCTGTGAAGGGTGCTGACGGACGACGAGGTAGTCATGGTTGTCTCCTGGCAAAGGTGATGGTTTTACAGCCGGCCTTGCCAAGCCAACGAAATTCAGGGCACGCGTTGGGAGAACGCGGGTCAGACTACCGCAGCGACGATGCCTCGAAATCTCGGGAGGTTGCGCTTCCTTGGGTGGCGATGCGGGGGATGTCCGCCTGGGGTCAGGACGGCCGGACGTTGGCATCGGGGACGCTAGGGCATGGCGTTGCGCTGAATGTCACCAACTTGGCCATCCCTGTTACGAGTGGACTTAAGGCTGCGTGCGGGTATTCCGGAAGCCCATCACTAGTGTCCCAACCCTCGCCACCGCCAGCAATAGGACCAGGCGCCAATCGCCAGAAAAAATTTCAGGCAGGAAAATCCCCCTGGGGGGCGCCGGACTCGGTGCCCAAGGCATCCAGGATCAACGCCGGCGCTACGGTCTTGATTGACAAGAAATACCCCGGTAGAAGCCCAAAAAGCGATGCATAACAACTGGAATTGTTCTTCTGGAATTGGCCGGCACGCCTGCGAGGGAGAGATACCCGCCCCGCATCCATCAAGTTTCGCCGGCCGGCATGACATCGATTAGGGATTGGGAGCATCGTATCAATGAGGCCGCCAGATATATGCTTGTTGGCCTCCTGTTTCGTACTATAGTGTCAGTGACACCCCCTGGGACAGGATCGACAAACTCCTGAAACTCGACTTCTGGTCGGAGTGAGCAAGGTGGGACCAAGATCGGTGCTGCCGCCGCCGGATACGGAGCGTGGCTATCTGGCATTGAGAGTAAAGATGATTGAAGGTCCCAAGAATCCCGTTGCTGCCGCAAATATCATCACGGTTGGACGTGTGCGCGCCGATGCCAACGAGCAGTTGCATGCGTGGAATAGCCGCGTCACCGCCGCCCTGGAATTAACGGAAGGCTACGCCGGACGCGAGGTCATTCCGCCGCGGCCGGGGGGGCTCGGCGAATGGACCTTCGTCACCCACTTCGATTCGATTCCGCACCTTGTCGCCTGGCGCAATGGCGAAGCCCGCGCCAGCCTTTATGATCAGGCAAAACCGTGGCTTGAGGATGGAGCCTTCACCGAACTCGCCGGCGAGGCGGCGGCGCGGTTCCATGTCAACAATAGCGTCACCGAAGTGTTCATCGAGCAGGTGAAGGAAGGCCGGGAAGACCAGTACCGGGCCTGGTCGAGGCGTATCCAGGAGGCACAAGCCAGGCACCCAGGCTATCAGGGTGGATATACGCAGCCGCCCCCCGCGGGCAGCCGTGACTGGGTGACGCTATTGCGCTTCGCGACCGTCGATGACTTGAACCGCTGGCTCGATTCCCCCGAGCGCGCGGCTCTGGTCAAGGAGGCCGAGGAACTGGTCGAGCGCGCCATTCAGCATCGGGTCAGGACTTCGTTCCCGGGATGGGCCCCGACCGATGCGGCCACTGGCCAGGCACCGCCAGACTGGAAGACGACGATGCTCGTGCTGCTTGGCCTCTATCCGATTGTCTGTATCGAGATCCTGTACCTGATGCGGTATCTGTCGGGCCTGCCAGTGGCGCTTGCCAATTTCATCGGCAATGCGATCAGCGTCGTCCTGGTCGCCTACGTCACGATGCCGCTACTCGTTCGCGCCATGGACTGGTGGCTGTTTCCGAAGCCCGAGGCCTCGGCGAAGACCAACTTGATTGGCGCGGGGTTGATCGCCGCGCTCTTTGTCATCGAGATCGCCCTATTCTGGCGCCTTTTCTGAGCCGTCGCGAAGCGCCACAGGATCCATTTCCATCAACCCGGACCGGAGCACCCAAATGCCCAAGAGCAGCAAGCCTGAACACGAGAAGTTCATCCGTCGCGCCATAGAGCTTTCGGCCCGCGCCGCGCTCGAGTATTCGACGGGTGGCGCCTTCGGCGCCGTCGTCGTCAAGGACGGTAAGATCATCGCGGAAGGGATGAACCGCGTCGTCGCCAGTCACGACCCGACGTGGCATGCCGAGATGGAGGCGATCCGGCTCGCGTGCATCACCTTGCAGACCTTCAAGCTCACCGGCTGCACACTGTACACGTCTGCGGAGCCCTGCCCGATGTGCATGTCCACCTGCTATTGGGCCGGGATCGAGGAGGTCTACTACGGGGCATCGGTCGACGATGCCTTCAAGTATGGCGACTTCGATGATCGGCCAATCTACGAGCAGCTTGCCCTGCCGAAGGAAAAACGCTCGATCAAGCTGACGCAGATGCTGCGCGACGAGGCTGTCGTCGTTTGGAAGAAATACCACAAAAAGCCCGACCGGGTGCCTTACTGATCGCGTTGCGGTCTCCGACCGCGACGACAACCCCGTTCCGCAGATGAGCCATTTCAGCGGCACCGAAAACTGAACGGCTGATGCCTTGAATCGGCGTTCACCCCTGAAGCGGGTGAATCAACCGAGATTTTTCATACAAAGGGGCGACGCCAGTAGGCCTCGGATGGCCGGCCCATCGGGGAGGTAGGCGATCTCGGAGGCATCGAGACCCGACAGGTGGCAAACCGGATGCTG
>JAGVUH010000393.1 GCA_019136395.1 Gammaproteobacteria bacterium | reverse complement strand
CCAGGGGCATCAGCTCGGCAATCAGGTCGACCTCGTCGGCCTCGCGGTAGGCGGAGGGATCGTTGATTCGCATTCTGGCTGTATTCGTCATGGGGTTGTTCGCTCCTGATTCGCTCGCTGCGCTCAAGTCATCAGCCGTTGCCACCGACCTCGGTGGGGGAGGGTCGCAGGGCCAGGATGCCGCCAAGGGAGAAGCGCCAGACCCGCTCCACCAGTTCGTCCAGCCGCTGCCCTGGGGGCGGCTGATCCGGATTGAGGCGGCTGATGAGGGGGCGGGCGAGGAAGAATCGCAGGATCTGGGCGCTGACCCCGGCGGCGGCGTCCCGCACCAGGGCGTCGTCGATGGGCGCGTTGAGCAACTGGGCGACGATATCGAGGAGCTCGTCGTTGTTGCGCTTGATGTGT
This sequence comes from Gammaproteobacteria bacterium, assembly GCA_019136395.1. The sequence continues at coordinate 7,766 of JAGVUH010000393.1, read as the reverse complement.
TCGGCGACGATCTGGTCCAGGACTTCCGTGGGGTGGGCCATCTCCGCCAGATAGATGGCGCTGAGCTGGGCGCTGTGCTCGGGACCCCCTTCACCGTCGAGGATCTCCTCCAGGGCCGCCTGGACATAGGCCCGCAGCCGGGCCTCGGGGGGGGCGGCGGCGGGCAGGTAGCGGGCCCGGCGCTCGCTGAAAAGGGTGGAGACCTGGGCGAAGATGGCGGTGTAGAGCCCGCGCTTATCGCCAAAGTAGTAGTGCACCGCGGCCAGATTGGCCTTGGCCCGGCCGCAGATGTCCCGAATGGTGCCGCCGGCATAGCCGGACTCGGCGAAGACCTCGATGGCCGAGCGCAAGAGGCGCTCGCGGGTGTCGGGGGCATGGGTTTCTGGGGTCAAGGGAGTGGCCTCGTGCGCGCCGGCGGGGAGCTCATGGCGATAGGTCCATAAGCGTAAGACTTTTGTCCCTTGGGGGCGAGTAGTGACGCCGGCGCATGTGCGATGCCCGTACATGGGCGATGCCCACACTTGGGTGAACTCGGCGCTGGTGACGCCCGCGCCACCCTGGCTGGCGAACCGCGGATGCAAGCCGCTGGTCCCCGGAATCCAGGAAGGGTGCCGGCAATTGGTCCCCGGAATTCCGGAAGGGTGCCGGCAATGGGTATAGAATCACCGCCTTGCCGGGCCGGGGGCCCAGGTGGGGATTGGCTTGTCGAGAGGATCGGGGATTGAGGCAAAAGGCCGGGACAGATCAGAGGCAGTCGTCACGGCGGCGTCGACGCGGCCCCTTGGCGCGCTTCGGTCTCATGCTCGCCGCCCTGATCGCCCTGGGACTCAACCTGGCGGCGGTGGGCCTGCTGGCGGCGGGGATCCTGATCGCCACCAGCCTGGCGGACCTGCCCCGCACCGACTCCCTGCGGGAGGTCCAGCTCCAGGAGCCCATGCGGGTCTTCAGCGCTGATGGCGCCCTGATGGCCGAATTCGGCGCGGAACGCCGACGGCCCATCCCCTACGCCGAGATCCCCCCCCGCCTGGTGGAGGCCTTCCTGGCCACCGAGGACAGCCGCTTCTTCGAGCATGAGGGGGTGGATCTCATCGGCCTGGGGCGGGCGGCCCTCAGCTTCCTGCAGACTGGCGAGCGCAGCCAGGGGGGCAGCACCATCACCATGCAGGTGGCGCGCAACTTCTACCTGTCCCGGGAAAAGACCTTCCGCCGCAAGCTCTCCGAACTGCTGCTCTCCCTGCATATCGAGCGCACCCTCACCAAGCAGGAGATCCTGGAGCTGTACTTCAACAAGATCTTCTTCGGTCACCGCGCCTACGGCATCTCCGCCGCCGCGGAGATCTACTACGGCAAGAACCTGCGTCAACTCAGCCTGGCACAGATGGCCATGCTGGCGGGCATCCCCAAGGCACCTTCAGCGAACAATCCGGTCTCCAATCCCCAGCGCGCCCTGGAACGGCGGGATTACATCCTCGGGCGGATGCACGAGCTGGGCTACATCACCAAGGCCGACTATCTGGCCGCCCTGGCCTCGCCGGACGATGCCCGCCTCCATCGCCAGCCGGTGGCGATGGAGGCGGGCTATGTCGCCGAAATGGTGCGGCGCGACCTGGTGGCGCGCTTCGGTGAGGAGGAGGCCTATGGCCGGGGCTTCCAGATCACCACCACCCTCGATTCCAGCCTCCAGGCCCAGGCCGAGGGCGCGGTGCGGCGGGCCATCCTCGACTACGACCGGCGCCACGGCTACCGAGGACCCGAGGCCCGGCACAAGCTGGCCGGGCTGAAGGATCAGGCCCTGGACGAACTGCTGGCTCAGGCCGCACCCCTGGCGGGACTGACGCCGGCCCTGGTCACCCGGGCCGGCGACAAGGAGGCGGAGGCCTATCTGGGCCAGGGCCAGCGGGTCAAGCTGACCCTGGCCCAGGTCAAGTGGGCCGGGCGCTACCGTAATGAGGACGCCAAGGGCGCGGCGCCCCGGCGGGTCAGCGAGGCGGTGGCGGCGGGGGATCTGATCCGACTGCACAAGACCGCGGATGGCGCCTGGGAGCTCGCGCAGGCCCCCTATGTCGCCGGGGCCTTGAGTGTCGTGGACCCAGCCAACGGCGCCCTGCTGGCCCTGGTGGGGGGCTATGACTTTCAGGACAGCAAGTTCAATCGCGCCCTGGATGCCCGGCGCCAGCCCGGGTCCGCCTTCAAGCCTTTCGTCTACGCCGCTGCCCTGGACCAGGGCTGGACCCCGGCCAGTCTGGTGAAGGACGAGCGCCTCGCCATCCCTTACGGCCGGGGCAAGGTGTGGAAGCCGGCGAATTTTGATAACAAGACCCTGGGACCCATCCGGCTGCGCCTGGCCCTGACCAAGTCCCGCAATCTGGCCTCGGTCTGGCTGCTGCGGGAGATCGGCCTGGACTCTGCCCTGGACTTCGCCACCCGCTTCGGCTTCGACCGCGGCAGCCTGCCCCAGGGCATGACCCTGGTGCTCGGTACCGCGGCCGCCTCACCCACCCAGATGGCCGGTGCCTATGCCGTCTTTGCCAATGGGGGCTTCAAGGTCACGCCGCACTTCATCACCCGGATCGTCGATGGCAACGGCAAGCTGGTCTTCGCCGACACCGCGCCCCGGGCCTGCGCCGACTGCTGGTTTCGCTCTGCAGCGGGCGCGGGCGACGTCATCGCCCAGGGATTGAGCGCCAGTAGCCCGCCGGCCCCCACCGCCCCGCGGGTCCTGGACCCGGTGGTGGCCTGGCAGATGAACTCCATCATGGGTGACGTGATCCGCGAGGGCACCGCCCGCAAGGCCCTGGAACTGAAACGCGGGGACCTGGCCGGCAAGACCGGCACCACCAACGAGGTGCGGGACTCCTGGTTCTGCGGCTACCAGAAAGACCTGGTCGCCGTGGCCTGGATGGGCTTTGACGACTTCTCCCCCCTGGGCAAGGGGGAGACGGGGGGCCAGGCCGCCCTGGGGCTGTGGGTGGACTTCATGGGCCAGGCCCTGGCCGGCAAGCCCGAGGCCGGGCTGGAGCTGCCGGCGGGCCTGGTGGAGGTGCGGGTGGCCAAGGCCGACGGTCGCCTCACCACCCGCACGGGCAAGTCCAGCCTGGCGGAATGGGTCCGGGCGGAACAGGCCCAGAACCCCGAGGGGCCGACGGAAAGCGCCCAGGCCCCGGCGGTGACCGAGGACTACCTGGTCGAGGACCCTGGCTACTATGAGCGGCCCAGCACGCGGTCCGACGGTGGGCACGGCGGCGAGCCCAGCGGCGCCCCGCGCCCGATCGACGACCTTTTCTGACGACCAGCGGCAGTCCAGACAGCATGACCTCCAGCAAGTCACCCAGCCCCTCGCCCAGCCCCTCAGCCGGCACCGCTCCCGGCACCTCCGCGGTTGACCCCGTCGCCACCCCGTCCGGTCCCCCCCCTTCCGCCCGGATGCTCGCCCTGCGGGTCTTCCTCCCCTTTGCCGCCGGCTATTTCCTCTCCTACCTCTACCGCACCATCAATGCGGTGCTGGCCCCGGAGCTGGTGGCCGACCTGCACCTCGACGCCGCCGCCCTGGGGCTGCTGACCAGCGTCTATTTCCTCACCTTCGCCGCCTTCCAGTTGCCCCTGGGGGTGTTGCTGGATCGGTTCCCGCCCCAGCGGGTGGAGGCCCTGCTGCTTCTGCTCGCCGCCGCCGGCGCCGCCCTCTTCGCGGTCAGCGCGGGGCAGGGGGAACTGGTCCTGGGCCGGGCCCTGATCGGTCTGGGGGTGTCCGCTTGTCTCATGGCCAGCCTCAAGACCTTCGTCATGTGGTTCCCCCCCCAGCGGCTGCCCGCGGTCAACGGCTGGGTCATGGCCTTCGGTGGCCTGGGCGCCCTGATGGCCACCGCCCCGGTGGAACTGGCCCTGGGCCTGACCTCCTGGCGTGGGGTCTTTGGCGGCCTGGCGGTCCTGACCCTGGTCCTGGCGGGGGTGCTGTTGCTGGTGGTGCCCGATCATCCCCCCGCCGGTCACGGGGGCACCTGGCGCGAGCAGATGCGCGGCATCGTCGGCATCTACACCAGTCGGGTCTTCTGGCGCCTGGCCCCCATCAGTCTGCTGGTCATGAGTGCTCACATGGCGATTCAGGGCCTGTGGGCGGGCCCCTATCTGCGCGACATCGGCGGGCTGGACCGTTTGGCGGTGGCGGATCATCTCTTCTGGATCGCCGCCGGGATGGTTGCCGGCTTCCTCTCCATCGGTACCCTGGCCTACCGCCTCAGTCACCTGGGCATTCCCGCGGTGGCGGTGGCCGTCGGCGGCATGGCCGTCTTCCTGGTCCTGCAGCTGGCCATCGCCACGGGCGCCGCCGGGGACAACCTGGCGATCTGGATGGGTTTCGGCTTCTTTGGTACCGCCGGTAACCTGACCTACGCCATCCTCTCACAGTCCTTTCCGCGGCATCTGGCGGGGCGGGTCAATACCGCCCTCAATCTGCTGGTGTTCGTCGGCGCCTTCGCCCTGCAATGGGGTCTGGGCGCGGTGATTGGCCTCTGGCCCCAGGCTGAAGGCGGCTATGGGCTGATGGGGTATCAAACGGCCTTCGGCACCGTCCTGGCGCTCCAGGTACTTGCCTTGGGCTGGTTCTGGTACGCCAGCCGGGAGGGTCGCTAACCCTCAGCCGCCGGGACTGGGGGCGGCGTTTCCGGGCCCGCCCCCCGGGTGAGGATCTTGGTCAGGTGGTGAAGGGTCCAGGCGACGAATTCAAAGTCGACCAGGAGGGCGCTTTGTTCCGGTGAGGCCAGGGCGGGTGGCGCCAACTGGCGCTTGATCTCGGCGATCGGCTCGCCATGGATTTTGGTCAGATCGCGCAGGGTGAGGATAGCGGCGAGATCGTTACGGTCCAGGGCCTGGGCCATGGTCGCCAGGAGTGACGACAAGTTCTGGTGCATTTCCCCCAGCCGTTCTGGGGCGATGATATCCGGGACCTGGGCGCGTAGGGCAAAGGTCCGGCTGGCCTCCTCCAGGTGGCGGATGGCGCTGAGGGCGCTGCGCAATTGGTGCAGGCGGCGGGCATCGGCTTCGCTCATGGGGGAGCGGGAGGCAAGCTGGCTGGTGAAGGTTTCGATGGCGTTGGACAGGCGCTCGAAGTTCGGATTGGGTCCCGTCGTCTCCGAGCTGTCCCGGGCCGGACCCGGTTCGCCGGTCACCTGGACGAGCAGCCGGGCCAGTTCCTTGCGGATCAGGGCCAGGGCGGTGGCGGGGTCATCAAGGGCGCGATTCGACAGGTACAGGGGCTGGCCGGCCACCGGGGTCGGTTCCCGGGGCCAGACTTTGTTCGCCAGGCGCGCCAACAGGGGGAGCAGGGGCGTCAGGACCAGGGCCGGGAGCAGATTGGAGAGCAAAAAGAGCAGGGCCAGGCGGAGTTCCGGGTCCGTGGCCAGCCCGGCGGTGAGGGCGAAGACCAGGGGGATGCCGGCCTGCTCCAGGTAGTAGAGGCCCAGCATGCTGATGCCGCTCAGTAAACAGAAGAAATCCTCCGCCCGCACCAGCCGCAGGCCGGGGCCTCGCATCCCCGAGGACAGCAGCAGTCGCAGGGCGATGGCGCCGAGATTGGTGCCGTAGATCATCAGGGCCGCGTCCTCGACTTCCAGGACGCCGGCACTGGCCAGGGTGATGATCATCAGCGTCGCCCCGGTATTGGATTGCAGGATCGAGGCCACCAGGATGCCGCTGGCGAAGGCCAGGAGGGGAGAAGAGACGGCCAGGGCCAGGGCCTCGCGAAACCAGGTTTCGTCCTTGAGGGGGGCGGCCCCGGCGCTCATCTGCTCCAGCCCGAAGAGGAGCAGGCCGATACCGATCAGGACGCTGGCCACCGTCTGCCAGGAGCGCCGGCGCACCACACCCATGACGATGCCCGCGCCACCGATGACGAAGGCCACCAGCGGGTGGATGTCAAGCGTCGCGATGAAGGCCAGGACCGTGAGCCCGACGTTGGACCAGATCACCACCATGCTGGCGACGGTCAGGGTCAGCAGTTCCGCCACCACCATGCTGACGCAGATGAAGGTGACGGCGGTGGCGCTCTGCATCAGGGCCCCGGCGGTCAGTCCCAGGCCGATGCGGGGCAGGGGGTTGCGCGTGGTGCGGGCGATGGCGTCGCGCAGGCTGCCGCTGCTCAGGGCCTTGAGGTTGTCGCCCACCAGGTGCAGGCCGACAAAGAATAGACCCAGGCCGAAGATGAGGTCGTTGAGTGGCGACATGCTGGCTCCGGTTGCTGAATGCGGCCCCGGGGGGCGGGTCGTAAATGTTCAGCCACCACCACTGCCTGGGCGGCCATGGGTGGCACAAGCCGCTGATTCTCCTGCTTCCTCCTTCCTGCCGGGGGCCGGTTGAGGAGGGGGCTGACCGGTTGCGTCTGGTCAACCGATCCCCGCCCATTGAGCGGGATGCTATCATGATCGGGAACGCGAGTTTTCAACCCAGCCCCCGCGCGGGCTGAGGGCCAGGTTCATCCTGAGACACCGTCCATCCATCAGTCCCCGAATTGAGAGCGCCCCTCAGGCGCGAATCGGAAGCTGAAAATGGACGCTTTCTAAGCTTCGCGTCCCACCCGTCACCGGCCGGGCGTTCCCGGAGCCTCTTGGACACAGCGCATGAAACTCATCCATGGCCTGCATTGGCGTAATTTGCGGGGGGATCTCTATGGTGGCATCACGGCGGGCGTCGTTGCCCTGCCGCTGGCCCTCGCCATGGGCGTGGCCTCCGGGGCTGGGCCCATCGCCGGTCTTTATGGCGCCATATTTGTCGGCTTCTTCGCCGCCCTCTTTGGCGGTACCCCGGCCCAGGTCTCCGGACCGACCGGCCCCATGACGGTGGTCATGGCGGCGATCTTCACCCAGTACACCGCCATGTTCCCGGATGACCCCGCGCGGGGCGCGGCCTTGGCCTTTACCGTGGTCATGCTCGGTGGGCTGTTTCAGATCCTGTTCGGTTTCCTCAAGATCGGCAAATTCATCGAGCTGGTGCCCCATCCCGTGGTGTCGGGCTTCATGAGCGGCATCGGCGTCATCATCATCCTGCTCCAGTTGCCGCCACTGTTGGGCTTTCCTGCCCAGAACGGCCCCCTGGCCTCGGCCGAGGCCCTGCCCCAGGCCCTGCACCACCTGGTCCCGGATGCCCTGATCCTGGGGGCTATCGCCCTGGTCATCGTCTTTTTCATGCCGAAAAAGCTTGGCCGCCTGATCCCGTCCCCCCTGGTGGCCCTGATCGTCGGCACCCTGCTCTACCTGCTCTTGTTTCAGGGTGGTCCGGCTTCCATCCTCGGCGACATCCCGACGGGGTTGCCCAATCCCCAGTGGCCGGTCTTCGAGTTCGCCCTCCTGCCCCAGATGTTGCAATCGGCCCTGACCCTGGCCGCCTTGGGCGCCATCGACTCCCTGCTGACCTCCCTGGTGGCGGATAACATCACCCGCACCTATCACCAGTCCGACCGCGAGCTCATCGGTCAGGGCATCGGCAACACCCTCGCCGGGCTGTTCGGTGGCCTGCCCGGCGCCGGCGCCACCATGCGCACCGTGGTCAACGTCAAGGCCGGCGGTCAGACCCCCCTCTCCGGCGCTACCCATGCCCTGGTGCTACTGGCCATCGCCCTGGGCGCCGGGGCCCTGGCGAGCAAAATCCCCCACGCGGTGCTGGCCGGCATCCTGATCAAGGTCGGCATCGATATCATCGACTGGGATTATCTGCGCGGTCTGCGCAACGCCCCCAAGGCGGGCGTGACCATGATGTTCGTGGTGCTGGCGATGACGGTC
>JAGVUH010000309.1 GCA_019136395.1 Gammaproteobacteria bacterium | reverse complement strand
CTGGGCTGGAGCCGCTGGTGACCTTTTTAATGGTGGTGAGGCGGTGGTGGGGGTCGCCGGGGTTGATGCGCTCGGGGCTGTAGCCGAGGTGGAAGGTGCCTGGCTGATTCCCCCTCTCCCCCGGCCCCTCCCCCGCGAGGGGGGAGGGGAGGTAAGCGAGGCCCGACCACTTCTCCAGGACGGGGGCGCAGTCTTCCTCGGTGCAGCCGGGATAGACGGTGGATTCGTAGATCACCAGGTCGCCGGGCTTGAGGACCTGGCCGACGGTGGCGGAGGCCTTGAGCAGGGGCGTGAGGTCGGGGCGCTTGTAGTCATCCACCGGGGTGGGGGACGGTGACGATGAAGATGCGGCAGGGGCGCAGGGCCTCGGGGTCAGTGGTGACGGTGAGGTGCCGGGCGGCGGCCAGTTCCTCCGGGGTGGTCTCGCGGGTGCTGTCGCGGCCGGCCAGGAGTTCGGCGATGCGTTCGGGCTTGATGTCGAAGCCGATCACCGGGCGGTGTTTGCCAAATTCGACGGCCAGGGGCAGGCCGACATAGCCGAGGCCGATGATGGCCAAGGGGGCGTCGGGGGCGGTGAGGTGGGTGAGGTCCAAGGGATGTTCCATCTTAGGGAGAGAGGGGGGCTACCCCCGGCAAGCACGCTACCGCCCTGCCGTGTCATCTCAGGCATCCGTCAAGGCCTGGGCCGCCAGATAGTTAAGGGGGGGCGGGTTCGGCCTTGAGAGGTCGGTAGTATTACGGGCTTTTCGCGTGATTAACAGACATGAATTCCGACAAGATCCGACAAATTCCGACATTTTCGCAAGTTTATTTCTATCGACCAAGTAACATCTATCGGTTTTGACTATGATTGCCAGCGCGGCAACGGTCAAGACCGGGACGTTGCCTGGTGTGCGCATAGCGGTAGGGAGGCCGTCGTCAATGGCCAGGGTTTCGCCATCCGGTTACCGCTGGCCAAGGAATAGGCGAACGAGTGAGTGATCGCTGTGTCTAGTTGGTGCATGCCCGCGGCGCTGCTCCAGGTGGATAGGTTGACTAACTTCTAACCGGATTGCCAAAATTTGGCTACATGGTGGCTACACAGGACCCTAGAAAAGCAAAAGGCTTAGAGTTTTGATCCCTAAGCCTTTGATTTTATGGAGCCGATAAACGGATTCGAACCGTTGACCTACTGATTACGAATCAGTTGCTCTACCAGCTGAGCTATATCGGCCAAGACGACGCAGCAGTATAGGGAAGACCCCAGGCGTCGACAAGGGTCAGCTTGGGGGTCAGCTTTGAGTCGGGTCAGCTTGGATCAGCTTGGGTCGGTCGGCTTGGTTTGGCTTGGGGCTTGGGTTGGTGGAGCTGCTAGCGCTGAGCGTGGAGGGCATAGGGGGTCGGGTCGAGAATGGGCGGACGGTTGAGCATGAGGTCGGCGACCAGCCGGGCGGAGGCGGGGCCGGTGACCACTCCATTGCGGAAGTGACCGGCGTTGAAAAAGAGCCCCTCAACCTGGGGGTGGGCGCCGATATAGGGGATGCCATTCGGTGAGCCAGGGCGCAGGCCAGCCCAATGATGCTCGATGGGACTGTGCCTGAGGAGGGGGAAGAGGGTGCCGGCGGCGCGGTAGAGCTGCTCTTTCGCCTCGGTGGTGGTGGACTTGTCAAAACCCGTGTATTCCAGGGTGCTGCCGATGAGCACGTGGCCATCCTGGCGCGGAATGATGTACCGGTCACGATAGAGGACGATGTGGCGGATCTGACCGGGTTGGGTCAGGAAGACCATCATCTGCCCACGCACGGGCTCAACGGCGGGGGCTGCGCCTAGTTGGGCGAGAAGCGTCGCCGTCCAGGCACCGGCGCAGACGACGACCTGGTCCGCCTCCAGGATACCCTGGCGGGTGCGGACGCCCTGAATGCGCCCGGCGGTGACCCGCAATTCGCTGACTTCCTCATGTTCCCGCACCTCGACCCGGGCTTCCACCGCGCGACGCAGGGCGCGGGCGAAGCGGGGGTTACGGACCTGGCCGATCTCCGGTAGCCAGAGGGCGCCGTCCGTCGTGTGGCTGAGGGCTGGCTCCAGCTCGGCCAGGTCGGCAGGCTCGATCCGCTCCATGCGCAACTGATGAGCCTTGGCCCAGGCGAGGGCGTCGGCCCTTTCTTCGGGGTCAAGGATGAGTAGGCCGCTGGGCAGACATTCGGGATCGACCCCGGATGCCATCTGTAGCTCACGGCACAGGTCGGTGTAACGAGCCTGGCTCCAGCGCGCCAGGGCGGTCAGGGAATCGGCATAGCGCCAGGGATAGAGCGGGGAGAGAATCCCGCCGCCCGCCCAGGAGGACTCACGGCCGGTTTCACCCCTTTCGATCAGGGTCACGTGAGCGCCGGCGGTGGCCAGTTCACGGGCCGTCAGCATGCGGCAAGGCGAAGACGACCTGCTCACGGATGCCGTCCTGCTCGACGACCGCCGTGGCGCCGCAAGCCTGCAAGCGGGCGATGACGGCCGCCACCAGCACCTCGGGGGCGGAGGCCCCGGCGGTTACACCTACCCGGGGTGCGCCCGTAAGCCAGTCAGTCTGGATGTCTTGGGCGCTGTCGATGAGGTAGGCCGGTTTGCCCCGCTTCTCGGCCAGTTCCCGCAAGCGATTGGAGTTGGAACTGTTGGGGGAGCCGACCACCAGGATCAGGTCACACCGCTGGGCGAGGTCCTTGACGGCGTCCTGGCGGTTCTGGGTGGCGTAGCAGATATCGCTCTTACGCGGCCCCTGGAGGTGGGGGAAGCGGGCGCGCAAGGCGGTGACGATGTTTTCGGTATCATCCATGGACAGAGTGGTCTGGGTGACGTAGGCCACCCGCGCCGGATCGCGCACCTGGATGTCCGCCACCTCCGCGACCCGCTCCAGCAGATGGATGGCTCCGGGGGCCTGGCATTGGCCCATGGTCCCTTCCACCTCGGGATGACCGCGGTGACCGATGAGGAGGACGTCAAAGCCCTCCCGGCAGTGGCGCGCCACCTCCAAGTGGACCTTGGTGACCAGGGGACAGGTGGCGTCGAAGACCCGCAACTGGCGCGCCGCGGCGGCGGCGCGGACATCCTGGGAGACGCCGTGGGCGCTGAAGATCAGGGTGGCGCCGTCCGGGACCTGATCGACCTCGTCGACGAAAATGGCGCCGCGGGCCCGGAGCCCCTCAACCACGAAGCGGTTGTGGACCACCTCGTGACGGACATAGATGGGTGGGGGGAAGAGGTCCAGGACCCGCTCGACAATCTCAATGGCGCGATCGACACCGGCGCAGAAGCCGCGGGGATTGGCAAGGAGGATGTTCATGGCCGTCAGGATAACGGGGGGCAAGGCAGTTTGCCAACCGGTGGCTCGACACCGGTGGCTCGGGACCCCAACGGCATAGGGAAACAGCAGCAAGCCGCAGCACCAGAGGAGAGCCCGAGGTCACGGTTCCATGCCATAACCCCAGGCCATGGCTGTGGGTCATGACCCCGGGTCGGGACCGACGACCTCCAGGATGTGGTATTGCAGTCGCAGAATCCGGCCAGACAGGGGATGATTGAGATCCACTAGCATCCGCTGGCCCTGAACTTCCTTGACGATGGCGGGGATCTCCTCCCCCGACGGGCCCGCGAAGGCCACCAGGCTTCCAGGGTCGGGGACGCCCCCGGGAAAGTCCTCGACCGGCAGCCAATGGAGATTCGCCTCCTGCCAGGTCTCGAAGAGGTCATTCCCGCTGACCAGGCGCTCTTGCGCAGCGCCGGCCGCCAGGCCAAGGAGCAGGGCCTCGGTGCCGGGGGTCAGGGTGCCGTCGCCCAGGGTCAAGTCCAGGGGTTCCTCATCGAAGGTGGACAGGGCTTGGGTACCATCATCAAGGTGGATGGCGAGGTGCAGCCGGATGCGTGAACCGGGTTGGATGACGCGGGGATTCGTGCTCATGCGGTCTCGATTAAACTAACGGTTCATTCATTCCTGGAGGCATTCCTGGAGTCATCCTTGTCCACCCTCACCCCCAGCCGTGCCCCGGCAATCGGTTTTGTCAGCCTGGGCTGCCCCAAGGCCACCGTCGACTCGGAACGGATCCTCACCCAATTGCGGACGGAGGGCTACGCCATCTCCCCCAGCTACGCCGGGGCGGACCTGGTGATCGTCAATACCTGCGGTTTCATCGACGCGGCGGTGGCCGAGTCCCTGGAGGCCATTGGCGAGGCCCTGGCCGAGAACGGCCGGGTGGTGGTGACCGGCTGCCTGGGGGCGCGCGCGGACCTGGTCTGGCAGGCCCATCCCAAGGTCCTGGCCGTCACCGGTCCCCAGGCCTTTGCCGAGGTCATGGCCGCGGTCCATGCCCAGGTGCCAGCCCCCCATGACCCCTTCACCAGCCTGGTGCCCCCCCAGGGGGTCAAGCTGACCCCACGCCATTATGCCTATCTCAAGATCGCGGAAGGCTGCAACCATCGCTGTACCTTTTGCATCATCCCCAGCCTGCGGGGCGACCTGGTCAGCCGCCCCATCGGCGAGGTCCTGGACGAGGCGGCGCGCCTGGTGGAGGCCGGGGTGCGAGAGATCCTGGTCATCGCCCAGGATACCAGCGCCTATGGCCTGGATCTGCGCTATCGCACCGATATCTGGCGTGGGCAGCCCCTGCGCACCGACATCGAGACCCTGGCCCGGCGGCTGGGGGAGCACCAGGCCTGGATTCGCCTGCATTACGTCTATCCCTATCCCCAGGTGGATCGACTCATCCCCCTCATGGCCGAGGGCCTGATCCTGCCCTATCTGGACATGCCCCTGCAACACGCCAGCCCGGCGATCCTCAAGGCCATGCGCCGCCCCGCGGCGGCGGAGGCGGTGCTGGAGCGGCTGGCACGGTGGCGCGCCCTCTGCCCGGACCTGGTGATGCGCAGCACCTTCATCGTCGGTTTTCCTGGCGAGACCGAGGCCGACTTTCAGACCCTGCTCGATTTCCTCCACCTGGCCCGCCTGGACCGGGTAGGAGCCTTCGCCTATTCCCCGGTGGCGGGCGCTGCCGCCAATGCCTTGCCGGACCCGGTGCCCGAGGCGGTACGCGAGGAGCGTCTGGCGCGCTTCATGGCGGTTCAGGCCGAGATCAGCCGCGAAAAGCTGGCGGCCCGTGTCGGCCAGCGGCAGATCGTCCTGGTGGATGAGGTGCAGGAGGGGCGGGTGATCGCCCGGACCTATGCCGATGCCCCCGAGATTGATGGCAAGGTCATCGTCCCCGGCGAGTGGGAACTGGACCCCGGGGATTTCATTGAGGTCGAGATCACCCGCTCCGGACCCCATGATCTCTTGGGAGTACCGGTCGAATGACCTTGCCGTTCGCCATGCCCGCGTCACTGTCGCCAGCTTCCCGTTCCCGTCGCCCAGTCCCCCTGGCCAGATAGCCGTCGCCAATTATCCGGCGGGACTACCGGCTCTGAATTCATTGCTTAACCTGCTCTTCGCGAGGAAATTGCCATGTTCAACGCCATCTATCTGACCCAGGAAGCAGGCCGCACCCAGGCCCAGGTACGCGCCCTGGACGAGTCCGAACTCCCCGCGGGCGACGTCCAGATTCGCATCGACTACTCCACCCTTAACTATAAGGATGGTCTCGCCATCACCGGCCAGGCCCCGGTGGTGCGCCACTTCCCCATGATCCCTGGCATCGACTGCTGCGGTGAGGTGGTGGCAAGCAGCCATCCGGCGTGGCAAGTGGGCGATGCCGTCATTCTCAATGGCTGGGGGGTGGGCGAGCGGCATTGGGGCGGGCTGGCCCAGCAGGCGCGGCTGTCCGGGGATTGGCTCGTGCCGCTGCCCCCGGGGCTGACCAGCCGCCAGGCGATGGCGATTGGCACCGCGGGCTATACGGCCATGCTGTGCGTGCTGGCCCTGGAAGGCCATGGGCTCCAGCCCGGGGCGGGCGATGTCCTGGTCACCGGGGCCAGCGGTGGGGTGGGGAGTATCGCCATCGCCCTTCTGGCTGACCGCGGCTACCGGGTCATCGCCTCCACGGGACGGCCGACGGAGGCCGGCTATCTGACCGCCCTGGGCGCGGCGGAGGTCGTCGATCGGGCCGAGTTGAGTGGTCCCGGCAAGCCGCTGCAGAAAGAGCGCTGGCTGGGGGTGGTGGATACCGTCGGCAGCCATACCCTGGCCAATGCCTGTGCCGGAACCGCTTACAACGGCGCGGTGGCCGCCTGTGGTCTGGCCCAGGGCATGGACTTCCCCGCCACGGTGGCCCCCTTCATCCTGCGCGGCGTCACCCTTTATGGCATCGAAAGCGTGATGGTGCCCAAGGAGCGGCGGAGCCGGGCCTGGAATCGTCTGGCTACCGACCTGGACCCCGCCAAGCTGGCGGCCATGACCGAGGAGATCCCCCTGGCGCGGGCCATCCCCGCCGCGGCGGAACTGCTGGCCGGGCGGGTCCGAGGCCGTCTGGTGGTCAATGTCAATGCCTGAGATCTGGTGAAAAATACCCTTTCCGCCTATCCTAAGACGCGCTATCTTGTTGTTATCCCTAGCTTGCGTGGTTATTGAGGATTCACGGATTCTGATTTGAGAGGTCTATTGCGGGCTCTTACCGGATTCAGTCGAGAGGATTTTTGACCGTCTCTGAGCCGAATCTGGACGGGCCCGAGATGTTCAGATCAGATCCGGGGTGGCCGGTGGGGTAGGGGAGTTGGGTACCAGCCCCACCTCGTCCCCTTCGTGCAGTCGGGTAAAGCCTTCCGCGAACTGCCGGTTTACGGTAACGCGCAGACGCTCGGGGGTGAAGAGCACCTCAGCGCCCTGGCGTCGTTGGCCCAGCCAGCTCAGGAGGCTGGTGACGTCGGTTACCCCCGCCGGCAGGGTGACCTCGTCCGCCTCCTTGCGCATCTTCCTGGCTAGCCAGGAGAAGTAGAGCAGTCGAATCCTTCGGTTGGTGCCCTCGGGTTCCTGGCGCTGGTAGCCGAGGCTTTCCAGGCGCTTGAGGTATTCCGCCCAGTTGGCTTGCTGGTTGACACCAAGGGTGTACAGGGTATCCCAGGAATAGATCCCCGTGTCATGGCCATCCGTGAAGACGATGCGGATGGCGTACTGACCCTGCGGCTCGATATGCTCAATGCTGACCCCCTCCTTGCCCAGGATGGAGGCATCCAGGCTGGCCGCCTTGGAGAAGACCCGCAGATACTCACAGGGCAACTCGAAGCGTGCGCCGTCTTCAAAGGCGACGCTTAGCAAACGGGATTTGGCGTGGAGGTTGATCTCAATGGGTAGATGCTTGCTTGATTCTTCGGTCATGGGTCAGGATCACTCCGGGGCTGAGGGTCCAGCAGGGCCTGGTCAGGAGGGATATAGGTGGGGGGGCCCGCGCGGTTTCCATACCCGGCACGGTAACCTAACACCGGGTGAGTTTTTGTTAAGCTTGTCGCTGTCGGGAGGGTATCCCGGCCGTAACCATGGATCGTACCAAGCGAGAACCAGCCAGCGTGACCTATCTACCTGAGACCGTGGAAGAGAAAACAACCTCTCATTCGAAGACTTATGAAGTCATGGAGCAGCTTGGCAATCACCTGGTGGATTGGTTCCACCTTGTGGGGCTGTTCGTCGTTGGCGTCATGATCATCTGGGCTACGATCGTGGAGATCCTGCTGATCTTCAGGGAGGCTGGCCCCTCGGTGAAGGACATTCTGCTGCTCTTCATCTATCTCGAATTGGGGGCCATGGTTGGAATCTATTTCAAAACCAAGCGCCTACCCGTGAGGTTTCTGCTCTATATCGCCATCACGGCCTTGACGCGGGTTTTGGCAATCGACATCAAGGAGATGGCCGATGAGCGCATGGTCGCGATCAGTCTCTCGATCCTGTTGCTGACGCTCTCAGTCATGCTGATCCGTTACGCGACGGCGCGTTTTTCCGACGAGGATTGACGGGGGCTAACGGCACCGGGCGCGCCCTGCTCGCAACCAGGCCAGGGAACACGTCAACCGTTGCGTGGACCAGTTCGGGGCGGGCCGAGGTGGTACGGATCGGGGCCGTGTCGAGGCGGATAAGGGGAGGCGCCTCAGACCTCAGGCCTCAGGTGCCGCAAGCCTGCATTTCACCCGTTGATGTCGCTGACGAGCTGAGTGACTCGCCAAGGCGGCGGGTCGTCAGACGGCGGAGCTGCTTACGGGCGCCAGCGAAAACGCTGGAAATCGCCGTCAATGCCTCCTTGTGCGCCTCGCGCACCATGAACTGGCGCCGCCCCGGAAGTCTGGCGTCCAGTTCGCAGCGAACGCGATGGCCACGGGCCGGATCAAATTCCTCACTGATACCTATGCGCAGGGCCATCCCAGCGGCGGAGAAACGCTGCTGAAGGCGTTCGGCCTCAGCGGTGATGTAATGGCGAATCTTGGGGTCGAGGGCGAGGGTATCCCCGCTGATATGCAGGGCGGGGGAAAGATTAGTTACGGAACTCATCTATGAACAGTCAGGCTCCATGTCATCTGCCCGGCATGACCGGAAGGGTAATGTCCGTGCAGGTGGGGTGAGGTTGAAAAAGACCGCGTACGGAACCGCGGGGATAAAAACAAAGCGGGGAGGGACGTTGCGGTAGGGCCGGCGGAGAGGGCGGTCAGGTCAAGGACCTGGAAAAAAACGCGTTCCGCCCTAGAGTGGGATCATGAGGCCGTGGGCGTGGAAGCCGGCGGCGTCTTTCATCGTCAGGGGATGACGAGCGCCCCTCCTGATAACTCGCCCGAGAATGAGGCTAAGTCTCAGGGAATGCAAGCACTCATCCGGTTTCCCGCGCCCACAACCCGGCATATGGCGGTTCATCACCTCAGGCCCGGCGATCCTGACGATCCTGGCGGCTTAGTCCTGGCAGGAGTAACCATGGGCGATAAGACCCTCCTCCAGATAATCGGCCGCCAGGGGATGTGAGAGGAGGTAAGAAGCCGTATTCCCATGTTCATCATAGGCATCCAGCGCATCTGCCAAGGCATCATCCCACTCATTAAGCCCGTAGTCACCGCGTCCCAGCCACATCAGAGCGATGAGCTCCGCCTGCAAGTCCGGGTCAAGATCAGCGATCGTGGCACGTACTTCCTGAACAGTCAGATCGTCCCGGTGGTCAGCAAGGATCTGCAAAGCCCAGTCATCCCCTGGGCCCGAGGGCGTGTCAGGGATGACCACCTGCTCTTTTGCCTGAAATTCCCTGGTCTTGGCGATGACGAAGCAGATCGTTTCGATACCTAAGTTTAGCATGGTAATGATCCTCCCCTTGTTACTTTAGTTTACACGCTTCTCACGCTCAGTACCCCCGAGGGCCATCATTGCCGTCTGCAGGCTCTGAATCAATCAGTTAAATCAATGAACTAAACTCCTCGCGTCTTGCGTCCCGGCAGTTTTAACCCGTGTGGATTTTTTCATGAGGAATTTTTCACTTGCCTGGGGACGTATGACTCTGTAAGATTCTCCAATCAATTGCGGGGTGGAGCAGTCAGGCAGCTCGTCGGGCTCATAACCCGAAGGTCGTAGGTTCAAATCCTGCCCCCGCTACCAGCGCTAGAGTACACGCCCTGGTAAAGTCCGGTTATTTCGGCTACCAGGGCGTTTTCTTTTTTGCGGATCATGATTTTACCCATCAGGTCCCGCAGGATTTCCCGAGCCGCGTCCACGTCTTCCTTCAGCCATGCGTCGAGCCGATCAAGCTGTTCCTTGAAGGCGGCGGCGAAGTCTTGGGGCAAGGGTATCACCTTGGCCAGCCCGCTGGCGTGGCGTAACTGACTTTCGATGCGCGCCCGTTGCGACTCGGCCTGTTCCAGGGCCTGGCGTAATGCTGGGCTGTGCGTCCCGTTCGCTACCATTTCGATCAGGTTGGCGATCCGCCGATCGATCTCCGCCAGTTGGCTCTTCAGGTCCTTGGTGTCGGGTTCCCGCGCCTTGGCCTTGAGTTCTGCCAGGATGGCCTGGCGGTACTCCTCGATGGCTTTGGGGCTATAGACCTGTTCCCTCAGGGTGGTCAGCAGGCGTAACTCCAGGCGCTCCCGGTCGACGGTGCTCCGCATGGCGCAGACTGCGGCTCCGCGGTAGCGGGCCGCGGAACAGCCATAGCGCTTCGTATTGAGGGTGACGAAGGGGGCGCCGCACTCGCAAAACAGCAAGCCGGAAAACAGCAAGGTTTTCCGTGGACCGGTGCTGCCTTTGTTGCCCATGAATTTCCTGGCGGCATCGGTGCCGTCGGCGATGGCCTGGTGGCGGCGCTGGACACGCTCCTCCAGCTCGGGGGGGATGATGCGCAACGCGGGGACGGACTCGCTGACCCATTCGCTTTTGGGGCGCTCCCGGCGCACCCGGCGGCCGGTATCGGGGTCCTTGAGCCATTGGGACTTGTTCCAGATCAGGCGGCCGAGGTAGAGGGGGTTGCGCAGGATGCCGGTGCCCTTGGCCGGATGGCCGTAGATCGCTGAGGAGATCCAGGATGCCTTGCCGGTGCGGTTGCTCGACCGGGGTGGGGGGACGCCGCGGGCGTTGAGATCGGCGGCAATCCAGCGGGGGGACTTGCCAGCGGCGAAGCGCTCCCAGATCTCGCGCACGATCTCGGCCTGGTCGGGCTCGATGATGAGCTTGGAGCCCTC
>JAGVUH010000344.1 GCA_019136395.1 Gammaproteobacteria bacterium | reverse complement strand
CGGGAAGCCCGCGCCATCGTGCGCATCCTGGGCGAGTCCCGCCGCTCCCGGGTCGGGGCCCTGGACCGCAACGGCAAGATCATCGCCACCGAGATCTTCCTCGATGTCCGCTTCGACGCCCGCGAGTCTGGCGGCAAGGAACTGGTCGCGCCACAGCGTCTGGAGCTGTCGCGCTCCTTCGAGGACGCGGACGTCGAGGTGCTGGGTAAGCAGCTGGAGGCGGAAATCATCTATAACGACATGGCCCAGGACGCCGCCAATCAGATCCTGGCCATGTTGCGCGCCGCCCTGCCCAAGGACAGGAAACCCAGCCAGGCGTCTGAGCCCGCGGCCGGTAAGTCCGCCCGTCCCTAGGCCGTGCGCATCCCCTTCCCCCAATTGGCCGCCCACCTCGCCTCGGGGCTGGCACCCGTGTTCATGATCTGTGGCGACGAACCTTTTCAGCTTGGCGAAGCCGCGACCCTGGTGCGGCGGGCGGCCCGCGAGCGGGGCTACACGGAGCGTGAAGTCCTGGAAGTGGAGGGTCATTTTGACTGGGGCCAACTCGCCGTCGCCGCTCAGTCCCTGTTCCTCTTCGCCGGCCAGAAGCCCCGGCCGGAGCATCGCCTGCTGATCCTGGCCCCGAACCTGGACTATCAGGAGCTCAAGGCCAAGTGGGTCCAGACCGTCGAACAGACCGGGGTCCTGCTCCAGGTCCAGGCCCTGACGGGCCAGCGCCTGGTGGATTGGATCGGCCAGCGCCTGCGCGCGCGGGGTCTGGTCCCGGAACCGGAGGTGGCGGCCATGCTGGCGGAGCGGATGGAGGGTAACCTGCTCGCCGCCGCCCAGGAGGTGGACAAGCTGGCCCTCCTCCAGGGGCAGGGTCCCTTGACCGCTGAACAACTCGGCCGCGCCATCGCCGACAGCGCCCGCTTCGACCTCTTCGATATCCCCGACGCCGCCCTGGCCGGGGATCGGGCCCGCATGCACCGCATCATCCAGGGTTTGGCGGCCGAGGGCACCGCCGAACCCCTGGTACTCTGGGTCCTGGCCCGGGAGGTGCGACTCCTCGCCCGCGCCGCCTTCGCCGCTCGCGAGGGGACCCGCGCCCTGGACGCCTTCCTGGCCGCCGAGCGGGTCTGGCAGAATCGCCAGGGCCCGGTGAAGGCCGTTCTGCGCCGTCTGCCGGCCCCCACCCTACCACTCCTCCTGGGCCATTGCGCCCTGGCCGACCGGCAGATCAAGGGCCTGGCAACCGGCGATCCCTGGCTGACCCTGGACGCCATTGGTGATGCCTTGGCGGGGGGCCCATCTCCGCCGCTGGCGCCGTCCCTCGCCACCTGATGTTCTGGATTACCCAGTTAGAACACCGCTGAGCCCTGTTTGGCCGTCCGGACCGGACATTGCCTGGGGAGGCTGAAAAATATCTGCGTATTACAGGTGTTTTAGGTCGGCTTGACGAACACCTCCTTACGCTAGGCACTCCCGGCCGGGTTGAGCAGAGCCTCCACTCCGACCGGAAAAGGCACGGACGTCTGGTATAAAATCCCGTCCCAATTCCTCGCCCTTATCCGCGACCGTGGCCGTTCCGCCGCGACGCCTTCAATTTTTGGAATTCCCGCCATGTCCGAGACCCCGATCAGCGATATCGCTGCCTATATGAATACCGTTGGCGAACGGGCGCGCGCCGCGTCGCGGTTGTTGGCCCGGGCCGAGACCGCGGCCAAGAATCGGGCCCTGCTGGCCATCGCCGCCGACCTGGACGCCCGCCGGGCCGATCTCCTGGCCGCCAACCGGCTGGACCTGGAGGCCGGGGCCGCCCAGGGCCTGGACGCGGCCCTGCTCGATCGCCTGGAACTGACCCCGGGGCGCATCGACGCCATGATCGCTGGTCTGCGGGAGGTCGCCGCCCTGGCGGATCCGGTGGGGGCCATCTTCGACCTCAATTACCGGCCCTCCGGCATCCAGGTGGGGCGGATGCGGGTGCCGCTGGGGGTGGTGGGCATCATCTACGAGTCTCGACCCAACGTGACCGCGGACGCCGCCGCCCTGTGCCTCAAGTCGGGTAACGCTACCGTCCTGCGGGGTGGTTCCGAGGCCTTCCACTCTAATCAGGCCATCGCCGCCTGCTTGCAACGCGGCCTGGAGAGCGCCGGCCTGCCGGCGGACGGGGTGCAGGTCATCGCCACCCGGGACCGTGCCGCCGTCGGTGCCCTGATCGCCATGCCCGAGTATGTGGACGTCATCATCCCCCGCGGTGGCAAGGGTCTTATCGAACGAATCAGCCGCGAGGCGCGGGTTCCGGTTATCAAGCACCTGGATGGTATCTGCCATGTCTACATCGACGACCGGGCCGACCTCGCCAAGGCCCTGCCCATCGTCATGAACGCCAAGACCCAGCGTTACGGCACCTGTAACACCCTGGAGACCCTGCTGGTGGCCGAGGATATCGCCGCCCAGGCCTTGCTCCTGCTGGCCGGGCCCCTGCGGGACAAAGGGGTGGAACTGCGGGGCTGCCCCGCCACCTGCCAACTGGTGCCGGTGGCCATCCCTGCCACCCCCGAGGATTGGGATACGGAATACCTGGCCCCGATCCTCTCCATCCGGGTCGTCGCCGATCTAGACGAGGCCATGGACCATATCGCCCGCCATGGCTCCCAGCATACCGACAGCATCGTCACCGAGGACTACAGCCGCGCCCGCCGCTTCCTGCGGGAGGTGGATAGCAGCTCGGTCATGGTCAATGCCTCCACCCGCTTCGCCGATGGCTTCGAGTATGGCCTGGGCGCCGAGATCGGCATCAGCACGGACAAGTTCCATGCCCGCGGCCCGGTGGGTCTGGAGGGGCTGACCTCGGTGAAGTTCATCGTCCTTGGTAATGGCGAGGTGCGCGCCTGAAGTCCCCGCAACCAGCCCCCCGGACTGAAAGAACGGGGTCGGGTACTGGCATGGAGCGGGGCGGCAGGTCTCCGGCTGCGCCCCCTGGCGTAACGACCCGCCCAGGAACCTATATCCCACCGGCGTCTTGCCTCATTGGGAGGGGAGCGCTGCCCCTGATGAAGGTCGGACCGACATGATCGGTGTCCTGGGCGGGACCTTCGACCCGGTCCATTTCGGCCACCTGCGCCCGGCCCTGGAGGTCCGCCAGGCGCTGGGGCTGGAGGAACTGCGGCTGATCCCCCTGCGCCAGGCCGTCCATCGCTCCCAGCCCCAGGCCAGCCCGGAACAGCGTCTGGCGATGCTGTGCCTGGCGGTCCAGGGGGCGGAGGGGCTCCGCATCGACGACCGGGAATTACGGCGCGTCGGTGAATCCTATACCTACGATACCCTGGTGGACCTGCGCATCGAGTTAGGCCCGGCCGTGGGCCTGTGCCTGCTGGTGGGGGCCGATGCCTTTCGCGGGTTTCTCTCCTGGCACCGGCCAGATGACATTCTGGCCCTGGCCCACCTGATCGTCATGCGGCGCCCGGGCGGGGCGGATGAGGGCGGTCCCGCTTACGGGGAGGATGGCCTGGCACCTATTGAGGGTGACCAGGCAAACGCGAGGTGTGGCCAGACCCCCGCGGGTGATGACCAGGCATCCGCGGCGGGTAACCAAGCCCCCGCGGTGGAATCCGGTCGGGAACTTAGTCCACGCCTGCAAGCCTGGCTTCAGCCGCGCCGCTGTTTCCAGGTCAGGGATCTGACCGTCTCCCCCGCGGGGCGGGTCTGGTTTCAGGAGGTGACGCAACTGGCCATCTCCGCGACCCGCATCCGTGGTCTGGTTGCCCAGGGGCTCAGTCCGCGCTATCTGCTTCCCGACCCCGTGTTGGATTACATCCTCCAGCAGCGTCTCTACCGCCCGCAGTGATCCCGGGCCCTTTCCGCCATGTCAGCGGACCGAGGCCAGGGGGATTGGCGAAATCGATTAATTGTCACGAGAGGAAAGATAAACTACTGAAAATTAAATAATTAAGTGGGGTATTTCACGCTACCTATCACGTGGTCAATCCGCACCCCGGACGCTGGAAGATCCCACTGGAATCTCCCACGTTCGGCTAGCACCAAGGATAGCTTGTGGAGACCTGGATGAGGTTGTCGACCAGTTCCATCATGTCGGCCAGTTCGTCGATGTGAATGTCGGGCAAAAAGAAGATATCGTCAAAAATCTCCTTGAGTTCATGGATGTCGAAGTCAGCGAGATCGATGTCGGTCATCCGTTCTTCTCCCCGGGACTCGCCAGCCCCAATTCAAGTGAAATTCACGGCAAGGATTTTCATTCTTCAGGGATGTGGCGCGCCGCCTCAAGACGGTTAGCCAGTAGCCATGACATTTTTGATTATGACCTTTCCGGTACGGGATACGTTCTGGGCTGAGCGGCGAACCTCAATCTTTTCATAATCAGGCTACAATGACCGTCCTTGCAGACCGTCAGACCAGCATGGCCGTTCATACCTCGGGAGCGAGGGCAATCGCCCATCAGATCCAAAACTTGATAGGCGACGGGTCCATTCGGCGTGCTTTCGTTTTCGGCGCCGCCTCGCCGGCGCAAATCGCCAGCCGCGCCCTGACCTGTATATCGACTCAACCTAAAGATAGTTAACGGAGTCTCAGTTGGAGCTAGAACAACTCAAGCAACTGGTTCTGGATGCCTTGGACGATATGAAGGCCAAGGATGTGCAGATCCTGGATGTGCGCGGTAAGACCGCCATCACCGATCTGATGATCATCGCTTCCGGTACCTCTGAGCGCCATGTCAAGGCTATTGCCGAAACGGTGGCCTTCCGGGCCAAGGAGGGGGGAGAGCCGCCGCTGGGGTCTGAAGGACTGAGCGAGGGCGAGTGGGCCCTGGTCGACCTCAACATCATCGTCGTGCATGTCATGCTGCCGAAGGTGCGGGACTTTTACGCCTTGGAGCGCCTCTGGTCCGCCACGGAGGTTAACCGCAAGGCGGCGGGCGTCGGTGCGGGACAGGCCTCCCCGCCGAATTTTTCCCCGGCCACTGAGGAAGCGCCTAAGTACACCGTTAGCGCGGCATGAGTGAGCCGGGACCGCTGATCGCGCTGATTGCCGCCCTGGCGGAAAACCGGGTCATAGGTCGCGCCAATCGGTTGCCCTGGCATCTCCCCGCCGATCTGGCGCATTTCAAGCGCCTGACCCTCGACAAGCCGATTCTGATGGGCCGCCGTACCTGGGAGTCCCTTCCGGGTCTGCTGCCTCGACGCCGGCACATCGTCATCACTGCCAATCCGGCGTATCGCGCCCCAGGCTGTGAATTGGCGTCGTCCCCCGCGGCGGCACTGGCCCTGGTTCAGGAGGAACCCGAGGTCCTGATCATTGGTGGCGAAATGCTCTACCGCGCCTTCCTCCCGGTCGCGGGGCGCTTGTACCTGACCTTGGTCGCCACTCGGATCGAGGACGGTGATGCCTTCTTTCCCACCTGGGCGCCGGACGAGTGGGTCGAGACCGGGCGGGAAACGCGGGCCAGGGACGAACGCAATCCCTACAACCTGACCTTCCTCAGGCTCGATCGAGCCGCGGCGAGTGGCGATGAGGGGATAGAGGGAATCCCCGCGACCTGACCGTCCTCAGCTCCCGTCAATCCCTCAGGGCGCCGGTCGGGCAGTCCAGGCTGATGGGCTCGATGTCCTTCTTCTTGCGGATGGGGATGGCGGTGAGGGCACGCCCCCAGAGACAACCCGTGTCCAGGGCCCAGACGTTGTCCTTGGCCATGTAGCCCAGGGTGGACCAGTGGCCGATGACCAGCCGGAAATCGCTGCTGGCACGCCAGGGGATCTCGAACCAGGGGATGTAGGGCTTGGATTGGGTACCGACCGGGCCCTTTTCCTTGAGACCCAGGGTGCCGTCGGGCAGGCAGTAGCGCATGCGGGTCATGCAATTGGTGATGAAGCGCAGGCGGTCCATGCCCTTGAGGTTAGGAGCCCATTTAGCGGGCTGGTTGCCGTACATGGCATGCAGGAAGCCCCGATACTCGGGGCCCTGCAGGACCTCCTCGACCTCGCGGGCACAGGAGAGGGCCTGTAACAGATCCCACTGGGGCGCCAACCCAGCATGAACCATGGCGAAATCCTTGCTGGCGTCATAGTGCATGAGGGGGCGGTGGCGCAGCCAGTGCAGGAGTTCGTCCCGGTCCGGTGCCATAAGCACGTCATGGAGGCTGCTCATGGCGGCGGTCTTGACGTTGCCCGCCCCCAAGGCCAGGAGATGAAGGTCGTGATTACCCAGGACGACGACCGCCGTTTCACCCAGGCCACGGACATAGCGCAAGACACCCAGGGAATCGGGGCCACGATTGACGAGGTCGCCAACCAGCCATAGATCGTCCTTGCCTGGGTCAAATTCCAGCTTGTCCAGCAGGCGGCGGAAAGGGTCGTAGCAACCTTGGATATCACCTATTGCGTAAGTGGTCATGGGTCCGGCGGGTTATCGAGCGGGGGAATGGGAGGGAAGGCTGGTTCAGTGCAACTGCATGGGCACGGCCAGGGTGAAAGGGTCGATGGGAGCGGTAAATCGGGTGCCATCATCGGCGATCATACCGTAACTGCCCTGCATGCTGCCCACCGGCGTCGCGATGATGGTCCCGCTGGTGTAGCGGAAACGCTCGCCGGGGAGCAGGTAGGGCTGTTCACCCACCACGCCGTCACCCCGGACCTCCTGGACCTGGCCATTGGCGTCCGTGATGATCCAGTGCCGGTCGAGGAGGCGCGCCGCGGCGTCACCGGTATTCTGGATGGTAATGGTGTAAGCGAAGGCGTAGCGCCCCGCCTCGGGATGGGATTGCTGGGGGATGTAGAGGCTCTGGGCGAGGACTTGGATCCGGTAGCGGGGATCTTCGGCGCGGGGCATGGCGGGTACCTGACGATCGGGAACGCAGCATAAGAGGCCTGACGGGGAATTACAACGGTCAACGGGGCACGGTCGATAGGGCAGGGGCCTACCAGATCGCTGATCGGGGATGATCACGCCAACCCAGACGGCCCATGCCCAACCGGCACATCATGGGCAAATGGGGGATAATGCCCGGCGCGCAAGCCCCCCTCCCATTCCTCCAACCCGGCTGTCCCCTGGTCCCATGAGTTTCAAACACCGTCGTCCCCGGCGCGACCCCTTCTTTTTGCTGATCATCGCCGTGGCGATCGGCATGGCCATCACCTTGTTTTACCAGGTTCAGATCTATTATGGTGGCGCCGCCTCACCGCTGGCCGGGCAAGGGCCTGATGACCGGTCCGTCGGCGGCTAAGGCCGGTCTTGATCGCGAGCGAGGACCACGTCATGGGTGAGCAACTCCGGGTTGCCGTTATCGGTGTCGGCTATTTGGGCCGTTTTCATGCCCTGATTTATTCGCATCTGCCGCAAGTCAGGCTGGTGGGCGTGGTCGATGCCGATGCCGCCCGGGCCAGCGCCGTGGCCAAGGAGGCGGGTTGCGCGGCCTTTACCGACCTGGCGGCCATCATCGACCAGGTCGATGCCGTTTCCGTCGTCGTGCCCACCACGGCCCACCTGGCGGTGGCCGAGCCCCTGCTGAGCCGTGGCATTCATCTGCTGCTGGAGAAGCCCATCGCCGCAACCCGCGGGGAGGGTGAGCGGATCGTCGCCCTGGCCGATCAGGCCGGGGCCATTCTGCAGATTGGCCATCTGGAGCGTTTCAACGCCGGCGTCATGGCCCTGGCGGAGCACATCGACCGACCACGCTTCGTCGAGACCCAGCGCCTGGGGGAATTCGTCGAACGGGCGACCGACGTGGACGTGGTCTCGGACCTCATGATCCATGACCTGGATATCATCCTCTCCCTGATGGGCTCAGAACTGCGGTCGGTCTCGGCCGTGGGCACGCCAGTGCTGACGGATCAGGTTGATATCGCCAATGCCCGCCTGGAGTTCGCCAATGGCGCCGTCGCCAACGCCGTGGCGAGCCGGGTCTCGGACCGCCGTATCCGCCACATCCGCGTCTTCCAGGAGCATAAATACCTGTCCCTGGATTTCATCGCCCAGACCATCGACATTGCCTATCCCCGGCTCGTCCCCGGGGCGAGCCGTCCGGAGATCGTGCGCGAGCGGATTCAGGTGGAGCCGGTCAAACCACTGGACCGGGAGATCGAGGCCTTCGTCGGCTGCGTGCGCGAGGGATGCCGCCCCCTGGTCGATGGTCGTGTCGGCCTCGAGGCCCTGGATCTGGCCCTGCGCGTCCGGGACTGCATGGCCCGTTAGCGCCCTCGAGGTTTACCCCGGGGGCCGGGACCGGCTGGCGGTCATCCGCAGGGCCAGGTCCAGGGCGCTCTGCAGGCTTCCCGCATCGGCCCGGCCGGTACCGGCCAGTTCCAGGGCCGTGCCATGATCCACGGAGACGCGGATGATCGGCAGGCCCAGGGTGACATTGACCGCCTGGCCGAACCCTAGGTGTTTGAGGACCGGCAGACCCTGATCGTGATACATGGCCAGGACGGCGTCGATCTTGGCCAACTGCTCGGGCACGAAGGCGCTGTCCGCCGGCACCGGACCCACCAGGTCCAGGCCCGCCGCGCGGAGTTCGTCGAGCAGGGGGGCGATGATGTCCCGCTCCTCCCGCCCCAGGTGCCCGCCTTCCCCGGCATGGGGATTGAGACCACAGACCAGCAGTCGGGGCCGGGGGAGGCCGAACAGGCGGAGGGGGAGGTGGGTGGTGGCGAGGGCCACCCGCAGGCCAGGGGCGACCAGCATCATCACCGGCTCGGCCCCGCAGCGCGCGGCGAGAAATTCCGTATGGCCGCTAAAGGGGATGCCGGCGTCATTGATGATGCCCTTGTGGACCGGGCCCGTGACCAGGGCGTCGAACTCCCCCGCCAGGCAGCCGTCGCAGGCCCTGGCCAGGGTGGCGAGGACATAGGGGGCATTGGCGGGGTCGAGCTGGCCCGGCGGCTGGAGCCGGGCCATGGGCAGTGGCAGGATGCTCAGGCTACCCGCCCGCTGGGCCAGGGGCGGGATGCCGGGGGTGTAGGGGAGCAGCTCCAGGGGGAGACGCAGGCGCCGGGCCCGATCCCGCAGCAGGTCCGGGGCGGCGATGGCGACCAGTTGGGCGGGAAAAGCCCGTTGCGCCAACTGGACGCATAGATCAGGCCCGATGCCCGCCGGCTCGCCGGGGGTCAGGACTAGGCGGGGCAGAATGGCGGGCGTCACGGGTTGTTAACCCTCTCGTTCCCGGGCCTTGGCGAGACGGTCCTCGAGATAGGCCTCATCCCGCAGGCGGTGCAGCCACTGCTTCACCGCCTCGTCGGCCTTGCGCTCCTTGAGCTTCTGCTTGGCCTTGAGGGCCATCAGTTCCTCGGTGGTGTCCTGGGTGCGGCGCTCCAGGACCTGGAGGATGTGCCAGCCAAAGCTGGACTTGAAGGGCTGGCTGATCTGATTGGGGGCCAATTCGTTCATCACCGCCTCGAACTGCGGCACGGTGTCCCCCGGGCTCACCCAACCCAGGTCCCCGCCCTTGAGGGCCGAACCGGTATCGTCGGAATTGGCCCGGGCCAGGTTGGCGAAATCGTCGCCCCCGGCGAGGCGCATCCGCAATTGCTCCAGACGGATGCGGGCATCGTCATCGGAGACCACCTCGTTGGTGCGGATGAGGATATGCCGGGCCTTGGTCTGGGTGAGCACCGCCGGTCCCGTGCCCTTGAGGTCGGTGACCTTGATGATGTGGAACCCGCTGGGGCTGCGCAGGGGGTTGCTGATCTCCCCCTTGTTGAGGGTGCGGGCCGGCTCCTGGGCCAGGGAGGGGACATCGGCGAGGGGGAACCAGCCAAGATCACCGCCCTCCTGGGCCTGCTGGGTCTGCTGGCCCTGAGACTCCGCCCGGGCCACCTGGGCGAAGTCCGCCCCGGCGCGCAGCTTGGCTACCAGGGCCAGGGCCCGTTGGCGGGCCTGCTCCACCTCCTCGGGGCTGGCCGTTTCGGGGACGGCGATGAGAATGTGGGAGAGACGGACGTCGGTGCGCTCGATGAGGCTGTCCGCCTCCCGGGCGAGGAAGCGCTTGACCTCGGGGTCGGTGACCTGGATGTTCTTGATCACCTCCCGCGCCTGGAGCTGGCTCATGATCATCTGGGCGCGGGTGTCCTCGCGAAAGTCCTCAAACTGGATGCCGCTGGCCACCAGGGCGGTCTGGAGCTCCTCGAGGGTCAGGTTGTTGCGCTCCGCGATGCTGGTCATGGCCTGGGTCAGGGCGCCGTCCTCGACCTTGATCCCCAACCGCGACGCCTCCTGGAGTTGCAGGCGCTTGTCGATCATCCGGTCCAGGACCTGCCGCTCCAGCTCGGCGCGGGAGGGCGGGTCCGCCCCCTGCTCGCGCAGTTGGGGCAGGGCCAGGGTGATCTCGCGCTCCAGCTCACTGCGCACGATCACGTCCTTGTTGACGACGGCGACGATGGAGTCCAGTTCCTGGAGGGTCGCCCCCCAAGTGGCCCCTGGGGCAATGCCCAGGATCAGCAGGAACAGGCCGACGAGCCCTGAGGCTGGGCCCCAGGGCCGGATCCTGGTTCGACGGCGGGTCAAAGCGGCGGTCTGCATTCCGGCCGGCTGCCTTGGCCACCAGCCCCCGAAACAACCTTCAGTCGCCGTTCCCGTACCCACCGCGGCTTCCGGGTAGCTGACGCTTCGCCCGGAAGAGTCCAAAGGAATTACCGGGCCGACCGTTGGGCCGCCTTCCCCGGGGGGGAGATGACCGGGGCGGCGGCAAAGCAGACTAGGCTGCACGCTATTCCTCGGTGTACCCATAGATTCCACGCTCCAGATGTTCGCCGATTTTGTCGCCGAGTTTGGCCAGGCCGGCCAGTTCGAGCTGGACCATGATACTGGTCTCGCCGTCGCTGCCCGGCTGATTGTTGATGTGGCGGCCGAGCAGATACAGCTTCCAACAACACTTGCCGTAGGAGATGCCGGCGAAGGCCTCGTTCACCTTCTCGTTGTACAGGGAGTAATACCAGCGCCCGACCAATTGTAATTCCGGGTTGATAGGCCAGCTCCCTGCCAGGTCCAGATCGCGGTAGCGGGTGGCCTCGGTCTCGCCGACATCCCAGCGATAGGCCAGGTTGAGCAGATGCCGTTGGGGGGAGCGGTAGCGGAGCTCGACGACCAGTTTCTCCAGGGCGTCCTGCTCATCCTCGGGATTTGGGTCCCAGCGCAGGGTGGTGCGGCCGGTCAGGTCCGGCAGCAGGGCCGCAGCCAGTTCACCCACTAGGGCCTCGGATTGCTGGCGGGACTCAGGATCGGGAGATAGCCAGACCCGCGGGGTCTCGAAGTAGATCGGTTTGCCCAGGCTGGCGCGCAGCAGTTCCTGACCGGTGTTGGCCTGGAGGAGCCGGGTGCTGAGACCGAGGGTGAGCAGGTTGGCGTCCCCTACCCGATCGTAGCCGGCGAAACGGTTGGGCAGGAAGAGGGTGCCGTAACTGAAGCTCAGATCGGTGGTGTCGAAGACCGGGATGTCCGACTGATCCCGGTAAGGGGTGTAAAGGTAGGACAGTCGCGGCTCCAGGGTGTGGAGGGCCGACTGCCCGAACCAGGCGGTGTCGCGCTCGAAGACCAGTTCGCCATCGAGGTTGAAGCT
>JAGVUH010000158.1 GCA_019136395.1 Gammaproteobacteria bacterium | reverse complement strand
GGCGTCAAGGACCTGAA
This sequence comes from Gammaproteobacteria bacterium, assembly GCA_019136395.1. Next base: position 10,012 of record JAGVUH010000158.1, on the reverse strand, counting down.
GCGCCCGATCCGGGTCCTCGAAGCGCAGGACCAGAACCGATTTACCCTCCCGGCGCAGGGCGAAGGCGTAGAGGTACTCGACGTTGAGCCCCGCGCCTTCCAGGACCTTCAGTATCTCCGCCAGACCCCCGGGACGGTCGACGACGTCCACGGCCACCACCTCGGTAAGGTTGACCACCCAGCCCGCCCGTTCCAGGACCTGCTTGGCCCGCTGCCAGTCGCGGACGATCAGGCGCAGGATGCCGAACTGGGCCGTATCGGCCAGGGACAGGGTCACCAAGTTGATACCCTCGGCGGCCAGGGCCTCCAGGGGGGCACCCAGATGACCGGGGCGATTCTCGATGAAGAGAGAGAGCTGCTGTAGCTTCATGGTCGGTTAAAGTCACTGCTAAACAATTTCCGGGCTGGCCAGGCGCAATTATACCCTCCGCGGCAAGGGCCTCCCCACAGTGACCGGGCAAGGGCTGGTGAAGGGTATACAATTCCGGCCTATCCCCCTGCGGAAATCGGTCGCGACCCGTGTCTCCCCTCACCAAGCTCGCTCTGGCCCTGTTCCTGGCCCAGGGCTCCAGCCTTCTGGCGGCCGAACTGAACGACGCCGAGGCCGTTCCCCATCTCAATGGCCGGGGTCGGGACGGCTACCGCCACTTCCTCGCCACCCTGCCCCCCCGCGCCTTCGCCATCGCCCCCGGCGGGGCCTGGGGCTACTCGACTGAAGCCGCCAGTCCCGATCTCGCCGAAGCGGAGGCGCTGGCCCATTGTCAGGCCCATACGACCCAACGCTGCCAGCTTTATGCCCGTGACGAGACCCTGGTCTTCGACCCGGCGGCCTGGGCGGCCTCCTGGGGTCCCTATCTCAGCGCCGCGGAGTCAAGCCAGGCACCCACGGGGGTTGGGCTGAGGGAAGTGTTTCCAGACCTGGCCCTGACTTCCCCGGGAGGCCAGGCCCTCCGGCTGGCTGACCTGCGTGGCCAGGTCCTGGTTCTGCATTTCTGGGGAAGCTGGTGCGCCCCCTGTCAAGCTGAACTGCCGGAGCTGGCCGCGGCCGCTGCTCTGCTGGCTGGCGACCCAGACATCGCCTTCGTGCTGCTCCCGGCGCGGGAGCCCCCCGCCAGCGCCAGGGCCTGGATGGCGGCACGGGGCCTGGCGCTTCCCCTTTACGATGCCGGCGCCCGCTCCGAGCGGGACGAGTTCTTCACCCTGGCCGATGGCCAGACCCGCGCCGATCGGGAACTCGCGCCGGTCTTTCCCACCACCTATGTTCTCGACAAGCGGGGGATCGTCCTCTTTACCCATCGTGGTCCCCTCGCCGACTGGCCAGGTTACCTGCCCTTGCTGCGCCATGCGGCAAGCCATTCCGGCCGCCCTTAATCCGGTGAAAGACAGAGCCCGCCGAGACAAACGCCGTCTTTCATCAGCAGAGGTGTAGAGAGATCACCTGGGGTGATCCCGCTTGTCAGGTCACCCTACGCCTCACCTTCCTCCCAGCCGGTGATCATGGCCTTGAGGTGGGCACCCAGGGTATGCCCGGCGGTGATGAGATAGACGTGGGCGATCAGGAAGGTCAGCATCAGAAAGGCGCCCAGGGTGTGGAAGAAGGCTACCCACTGTAGGCTGAGATAGGCGTTCAACCCCCAGGCCGTCCACTGGCTGTTGAAGAGATAGAGCCAACCGCTAACCCAGATCAGGGGGCTGATCAGGAGAAAAACCCCCAAATAGGCCAGACGTTGCAGGGGGTTGTGCTTTCGCAGCCGGGTGACCTTGAAGGGATGGGGTGCCCCGGTGAAGATACCGAAGGCATAGTACCTGATCATGGCGTCGACCTTGCTCAAGGTCGGGATGTACTGCCGCCATTCGCCGGTGGTGACGTGCCAGAAGATGGCGAAGACCCAAAGGCCCACGAGGCTCCAGGCCAAGGTGGTATGCCAACTCACGGCCTTTTCAAAGCCTAGCAGCCGATAACTGCCATGGACCTCGAAGCCGGTGACCAGCAGGGAGATGATCAGCAAGGCCTGGGACCAGTGCCAAAAGCGCTCGAAGCGTTTGAAGACATAGATTCTCTGACTCATAGACGTGCTCCTTTTCGGGCCGCGACCATCCGGACCGCGCCATGGGCCAGGACGCCCAACAGGGTCAGCAGGGCCAGGATCCATCCCCCTCGATCCAGCCAGGGGTTGGCACTGCGACCCGGCATATAGATACCGGGAACCTGGTCGAGACGCCCCACCCCCTCTGCGGGGGCATGACACTGGTCACAGCGCAGGGCGTCTTCCTTGGGGGCCACCATATGGGTGATTGGCCAGGCCATCTCGGTGCTCACGAAACCGAATTCGCCACTGAAATGGCGGTCCGTCGCGCGCATGCCGGCCTCCAGGGCCTTGTTCCAATCGAACACCTTCCAGAAGGCGGCGCCGTCACCCTCGGTGCCGAAGGTATGGGGAATCAGCAGTTGCTGGGTGGCCTTGTCATAGGGTTGTTTGCCCCGAAAGACCTTGATGGGCCAGATCTTCGATTGGCCATCGTCCGGGCTGCCTTCAAAGCGGTTGATCTGGACCACTTGCGTGGGATCCAAGTGGGTATCCCGCAGGGTGTAATGAACGGTGCCGTTGAACCAGACATAGGTGGGTATGACGTTGGATTCATACCGAAAATCACCCTTTTTGCTGTCATAGGCGGGATGACCGGCGCTGTCCTTGACGATGAAGGGCTTGCCGTCCTGGTCCAGCTTGCCGGCGGTCGACCAGTCCCACTGCATCTTGGTCGGCTGACCGCGGGCAAACTCCGGGATATGGCAGGTCTGGCAGGCGATCTTTTCCGCGTGATGATTGAGCCGGGCATTCTGCCGATGGGGATCATTGGCGTGACAGGCCTGGCAGGTGGCGGGGTTCTTGTCATCCTTGCCCCGCATGTGGGCCTTGTCATCGACATCCTTGGCGGTGGGGGCGTAGCGGCTGCCAGGCACCTCATGACCCGTGGTCAGGTGACACTCGCCGCAACTAAAGTTGAGTCCATCCTTGTCCATGTGCACGTCCAGATAGCGGCCCGGATTGGTCAGGGTGCTGTCGAGATCACCGTGCTTGACCGCGTCGCCGCCACCACCATAGAAATGGCAGGCCCCACAGTTACGGCGACTGCTCTTGCCCACGCTCTGTGCCACGGCCTGGAGATTCACCCCTTTGACGATCCTCCCGGACTGGGGAGGAAATTCGACATCTTTGTAGGGGGGGTGACCCGCCATCCCCGGTAGTTTGCGGTAGGTGCCCGTGCTCTCGTGACAGACCAGGCAATCGACGTTTTCCTGCTTGGCGAAATCGAAGCTGTCGTCCTTCCAACCGTAGCCGACATGGCAGGCGGTACAGAAGGCCTGGTTGGAGGCGATGGAGGTACAGAAATTGTTGATGATGTACTTCTTGCCCAGGAGTTGCCCGGTCTGGGGGTTGAGGTACTCCCATTGCCAATGCTGGGACTGGTGCACCTGCCTGGCGGCCTCGGTATGACATTCCAGACAGGCCTGAGTGACCTCGGGACCTGACTGGAAGTCACGCTGCAATTCCTTGAACTTGCCATGGTCGGCGGTGGACTTTGAATCCTTGATTGCCGGCGACTTTGGGGCCGGGGGCGGCAGGGTGATCTTGGGGTAATCAGGAGAAGGCTCCACCGAAGTCGGCGCAGCGGTGTCGGGATTGGCCAGGCTGACCGGCGACGTCGCGGACAGGCCCGCGACCAGGGTCAGGAGCAGAAAGGAATGGATGCGAAACATGATCTTGGTCTTGCGGTGGCTTGAGGAGGGTGCGCGGCGGCAACCTAGCGGATGCCATGATGACCCTGCCGCTTCCGCCATCCAGACCCGAGGCCTGGCGCTCGGAAGCGACGGGCCTGGGTCTTAGCAGCCGCCACCGCCCCCACCACCACTCCCGCCGCCGCCAGGCGCGGTGCCGGGCATGATCATGGGCGGGGCTGGCAGGCTGGGGTCCATGTACAGGAATTTCTTTTGATCCTGGGACACCTTAGCCATGATGTCACCCACCAGGGGACCGAAGAATTGGCCCATGAGGCCGGCGTTCATGGTACCGATGTACACCTTGCCATCCTGCTTTTTGTATACGGATATCTTGCAGGGCATGAGAATGGACAGGAAGCGCCTGCTGTCCTCCTTGAGGATAGGGCCGGAATACTTGGTGGCGCAGGTCTCGATCATCATCACCGGCAAGACGTTGCCACCGTCCGTCTGGATGGCCTTGGCCGGATTGCGCAACCCGGAGATGGACCAGCCCTTTTCCTTTAGCTCAGGATCGGAGGCGATGTTGTGCTGGATGCGGGCGATGGTTTCCTCGAAGCCGAAGGGGCTCGGCGTCTCGTTGAACATCAGGGAGGGCATCATGAAGTAACCGCTGACCGCGACCACCAGGACACCGAGGACGAAACCGATGAAGGCTTTAAACATGCATTGACTCCACGACAACAGCCGAACTGATAGCGACAGGGTGGCCTGTACTATCCCTTGCCAGTCCTCTTCCGGTTTTCCGAGACCCTTACCGTATCGGCGCGAAAGACAGCCTCCGGAGGCAAAAGCCGTCTTGCAGCGTCAGGGGTGTGGCGAGACCCCTCATGAGGGTTAGCCCGGATACATGCGAAAATAAAACGGCGATGGTCAAGGCCTTGGTACCTGGGTGAACAGACGCTCAGGTCCCCGTCCAAACAACCAACATATCGTTATTTATAATAATATACTTATATTACATTTTTATGACCTTCGTCCTTTTACCCAGGGTGGTAAGAGACGTTACAGACGGCTACCCAGCCACCCTCGCCAGGAAGGCACCACCCCACCCGCCATCCTGTCACCGGACGGACGGCCGACATCGCTTGGCAAAAAACGTCCCGGTTTGATGTATTCTGCCGCCCGGCCGCCCACCCTGGATCAGGACCAGGGCCGTGGGCATCACCCCGACTATCGCGGGCGTTCAAACATCAAGAGGGGGCTTCCATGGCTGGCCATGCCACGCTGGATTGGATCGACATTGTCGTCATCGTCGGTTACCTGCTGACCACCGGCTACCTCGGCTGGCTGGGCTACCGGGGCACGCGCACGGCGGCGGACTTTCTGGTCGGAGGGCGCAGCGCCCATCCGGTGGTCATGGCGGTCTCCTACGCGGCCACCTTCATTTCCACCGCCGCCATCGTCGGCTTCGGCGGGGTCGCCGCCATGTTCGGCATGGGGCTGATGTGGCTCACCTTCGTCAACATCCTGTTCGGCATCCTGCTGGCCTTCACCCTGCTGGGTGAGCCTACCCGGCGCCTGGGGCATCACCTGTCCGCCCACACCTTCCCGGAACTGCTGGGGGCCCGCTATCAGAGCAAGGGCATCCAGGTCCTGGCCGGGCTGGTCATCTTCCTCTTCATGCCCCTCTACTCGGCGGCGGTGATGACCGGCGGCTCGGTCTTCGTCGTCACCCAATTCGGGGTCAGCTTCGAGGTGGCCCTGCTGGTCATGGCCCTGATCACCGCCGCCTATGTCATCCCCGGCGGGCTCAAGGCGGTGATGTACACCGACACCCTGCAGGGCTTCATCATGATCCTGGCCATGATCTACCTGCTGTGGTTCACCTACTCCAGCCTGGGCGGGATCGAGCCGGCCCACCGTACCCTGACGGACCTGGCCGACCTGGTCCCGCCCAGCCTCCAGGCCATGGGCCATGAGGGCTGGACGCGGATGCCCGCCTTCGGCTGGGGGGCGCCTGGTTATGACCTCTGGTGGACGGTGGTCTCGGCCATCATCCTCGGCGTCGGCATCGGCGTCCTGGCCCAGCCCCAATTGGTGGTGCGCTTCATGACCGTCCGCAGCCGGCGAGAACTGGACCGCGCCGTACCCACCGGGGCGGTCTTCATCCTGCTGCTGGTCGGCACCCCCTACCTGGTAGGCAGCCTGTCCAACGCCTGGTTCGCCCAGCACGGCCCCCTGCTCACGGGCCAGGTGGTCAAGGAGATCGACCCCGCCAGCGGTCATGCCCTGGTGGGCCTGATGAAGGAGGCGACCCCCGGTCAGTGGGCGCCCGTCATCAACCCCAAGACCAACCAGCCGACGGTGGTGCCCATGGCCATCGCCAGCCGCGAGGCGGCCCGGGACCCGGCCGGCCAGCCCCTGGAACTGGTCAGGGGCCGCGCCCCGAGCGTGGTCTACGCCAAGGGCGAGCCGGACCAGATCATCCCCACCTACATCAACACCGCCCTGCCCCGCTGGTTCGGGCTGATCTTCTTCCTCGCCCTGCTGGCGGCGGCCATGAGCACCATGTCCAGCCAGTTCCACACCATCGGCACCGCCGCCGGACGTGATCTTTTCGAGCGGCTGACCGGCCAGCCCGGCCGAGAACCCAGCGTGCTGGTGATGCGCGTCGCCATCGTGATCGGCCTGCTGGCGGCGGTCACCATCAGCTACACCGTCCGCCAGGAGTACGTGATCGCCCGCTTCACGGCCATCTTCTTCGGTCTCTGCGCCGCCACCTTCCTGCCGGCCTACATTGGCGGGCTCTTCTGGCGCCGGGCGACGCGGACCGGCGCCCTGGCCTCCATGCTGGTGGGCATGGGCTTCTCCCTCTTCTGGCTGCTGCTGATCAAGTCGAGGGAGGCGGGCGCCATTGGCCTGGTGCAGAAGGTCACCGGCGGCAAGACCAGCCTGCTGGCGGACTATCCCAACTGGCCCATGGTGGACCCCATCGTCATCGCCCTGCCCCTGGCGATCCTCACCCTGGTGGTGGTCAGCCTGATGACCAAGCCGGTGGACCCCCGGCACCTGGAGGTCTGTTTTCCCAAGGAGCGGTTGCGGTAGGCCCGGCATCCCTGGTCCCTGAAGCCTCCGAACCCGACGCACCCGGAGCCACCTTTCCCAGCTTTTGGGACCCAGGGATGGCCCCGCCCGTCCGCCACCCTGACGCTATCGACCTTTCTGACATTCGCCCCGAATCCCCGCGGAGAGACTCATGCTCGGTATCCCAGACCCCATCGTCCTGACCGCCTTCCTGGGTTGCATCGCGGTCACCCTCATCAGCGTCATCTATGGCCTGATGCGGCGCAACGCCGCCCGTGACGAACTGACCCAGGAGGACCGCGCCTGGGCCTTGGAGGAGAAACGGGTGGAGGACGAAATCTGAGGCCTGGCCCTTATCGGGACCGTAAGCCACCCACCTTCAGCCAGCGTCCCTTATCCCGTCGCGGATTTGCGCCCGAGATGGTTTCGGGACATTACCTAAGGTGCTTCACCCGGCCGGGCGGGGATTGAGCGCCGGCAAGCGGGGACGTTCGATACGGGGCCGGCGGTTGCGAGCGCGGTGACCATAGCCCCGCAGGCTCTGGGCGCGGCCGAGCTGGCGGGCGAACTCCTTTTTCCAGCGCGGGAAGTCGATGTCCTGGCCGCCATACAGGGCCCCGTCCAGTTGCCGCAGCAGGCGTCTGACCTGCTCCGGGTCCGCGCCGGGCCGCAGGCGCAGGAGCTGACCGGCGAGGCCGGGCAAGGCGCCGGGCTGGGCGGGGAGCGGGCCGGACGACAGATGGCGACAGGCCTGCTCCTGGAAGCGGCGCGCCCAGACGGCGGGGTCGGCTTCGCGGTTGGCGCCGTGCAGACAGGACAGGAAGCGGCTGGAGGATGGCAGTAGCCCGCGCAGGGCCTCGCGCAGGCGTCCCCAGAGGGGTGCCGGCTGGAGGCGATCGCGGACCTGGCCCCAGCGCCGGCTGGCCGCCCCCGCGGCGGCGCGGGCGCCACGCCCCAGGCGCGCGCCGAAGGTATCCTGGCCCAGCAGCGCCGCGGGCGCCAGCAGGCGGCCGCGGTACCAGAGCCCGATGCCAAAACCCAGGACTGGCAGCAAGAGGCCAACGAGACTCAGCCAGATGAAGCCCGCGCCCTCGCGGAAAAACAGGGATTCCTCCGCCGCGGCCCTGGCGTTACCCAGGCCCAGGGGCAGGCTGGCCCAATCGCGACCACCCGTGACGACGTTGTACCAGGGGATGCGGATCTCCGGTAGGCGCACCCGCCCTCCCTCCCGGGGCACCAGGGTGTAATGCTCGACGCGGGAGCCCTCAAGGCGATCGCCGGCCGGGGCCACCTTGGCCTGACGCGCTCCCGATAGACGCGGTAGTCGGGAGAGGCCAGCATGGGTTCGAGACTGGGGAGCTGATTACCCATGGCGCCCACGGCCTGAAGTTCCAGGACCAGGGCGACCGGCTCCCCGGCACGGATCTCCTCGGCACCATCCAGGCTAGCCTTGAGCGTCAGGGAGCGCAGGGGCAGCCAGGGTTGCACGCTGGCCAGGGGCGGGCGCGCCTGGAGGCGAACACCCTCGCCACCGCTGACCTCGAAACGCTGGCGGCCGAAGCCGTAGGCGTCCCCGGCGGTCTCCCCCGTCACCTTCAGGGGCGGCAGGGCCAGGTCAGCGGCGCGCAGGGGGGTGAGGACGTAGACGAATTCGGTGAGGATCTCGCGACGGCCGTCCGCGGTCCCGCGGGTACCCGCCTTGGGCCCCTCCAGCTTGGTCACGATCAGGTCGTTGCCGCTGGTCAGCTCCGGCGTCGCGGTGGCCAGGTTCTGGTCACTGACGACCCGCAGGTGGAGCAGGACGTTCTCCTGGACGAAGGGCTGACGCTCCTTGAGCTCCACCTCCAGCCGTGGGCCGCGACCGCTGGCGGCGGGGCTCCCGGGCTGGCCCCAGGGTGAACCGTACATACCCCCGGTGGGGCCCGCGTAAGGACTGGTCGCGCCCCCGGGACCGGCCATGCCCCAGCCCGGGAAGGCCCCAAAGGGCGACCCGATGCCCGGGGCGGTGGCTGGAGGGGCCATGCCCCCGGGTCCCATGGCCTGTCCGCCCGGGGTGAAGGGGCTGGGGGCCTGGGCGGGAGCCGGAGCCGACGCGGGAAGCGGGGATGAGGGGGACGGAGCCGCCGGCGCGGGCGACGGCGCGGTGCCTGAAGGGGCAGGCCGGGGCCAGAGCTGCTGCTGTTGGTGGAGTTGGGCTTGGGGCTGGGGTTGACCGCCAGCGGTTGAGGGCGCGGATGGCGGCGTGGCCGGAGCCGGCGCTGGCGTCGGAGCGGTCCAGGCTGGGCCGGCGGGCGGTGCCATGGGCGCGCCCGGCCAAAAGCCGGGAGCGGAGGGATAGCCAAAGGCCGCCCCGCCTGGGGGCTGGCCATAGGGTAATCCCGGCGGCATGCCAGGCGGGAAGGCCTGACCAGGCTGGAGGGCCCTTGCCCATTCAGGGGCCTGGCCGGGCTGAGGGGCATGACCCGGCTGAGAACCGTGAGTTGGCTGAGGTCCCTGTCCCTGGGGAGGGGCAGGAAATGGCTGGGGTGCCTGACCCGGCTGAAGCGCATGACCCGACTGAGGCACCGGTCCGGACTGAGGGGCCGATCCCAGCGGGGCCGCTTTCGTCTCTGGCAGTTGGGCCGGGGCCTCCCCCCGGGCATTCGTGGGCTCCGCCGGCCGGAACTGCCAACCGGGTGGGGCATAGGGGTTAGGGTATCCCCAGGGCTGATAGGGAGCCTGGGCCATGCCGCTGGCGGGCAGCAGGCCAAGGGCCAGGGCGAGCGCCCCCGCGAAGGCCACGACCTTCGCCCCCCTAGTCGCGGGGCGCTGGCGCGGGTAGGAAGGGGCGTTCAGCAAGAATTTAGGACTCATGACCGTACCCGTTCAAACCCTCACGCCCCCGGAGGGCCTCGGCGACACAAGCTGCTGATTCTCTTAACCCTGCCCCCTGGTGGGGGAGGGTTGGGGAGAGGGGGTCTGACCAGCTACTCATAACCACCCCGCCCTCACCAGGGCCGCGTCTCACGCGGCGTGCCGCCGGAGGCGCGAAGCTGGCGCAATTCTTCGATCCGGAACTGGTTGCGGATCAGTTCCGAAGGATCGCCTTCCACTTGGCGCAGGCGCTGTTCGAGGATGGCGGCACCAGGACCGGAGCTGGGCTGGCCACCGAGGGCGCCGACGGCGGTACCCTCCCCCGCGTCCAGGGCCGGCTGCTGGCCGAGCTGG
>JAGVUH010000578.1 GCA_019136395.1 Gammaproteobacteria bacterium | reverse complement strand
TTGCACAGAAAGCGGGTCTGGTTGAACAGGCCGTCCGGGTCCACGCCATCCCGGCGCATGGCGCGCAGGGCCTCGTCCAGATAAAGCAGATCGTCCCGCTCCCCCTGGCGTTCCTCCAGTTGCTCCTGGAGGAATTCCAGGCGGGCGCTCCAGACCCGCAGCCGGTGCAGGGCCTGGTTGGCGAGATGGACGGGGTTGCCGACCAGGGCGCCAGGCCGCTCCTGGGCGGGGGGCAGGTCATCCTGATGGCGGGCGATCAGCTCCCGCCCGCGCCTAACGAAGAAACCCAGTCGTTGGGTGTCCGGGCCCTCCGCCAGCCGTGGGTCCGTTTCCAGTTCCACCACCCCGGTGCGGGCCAGGATCTCGGTGGTGCGCACCGTCTGCTCGTGGGGAACGTAGATCTCGAACCAGCGGGCCTGAACGGGACGGAGGCGGAACATGGTCTTTACCTGACTAGGACGAAGGGCACGGCCTGATCTGGGTGACCTGCGGACCTCCAGGCCCTCCAAGAAAAGCAGTTAGCGTGAAAGTCACGACAAAATCATTCATTTTCATAGGGATGCACTGCCGTCTCATGAGAGTTAGCGTTGAAGTCACGGCAAAACTTTCATGGTCAGGGGGCGCGCGCCCGCATGACATTGAGCGGAGCCAGGCGGTGGAAGGAACAACATCACCCTGAGCACCTCCGGCATCTTCGATTAACGAGTATGTTAGTTAATCAGTATCAACTTAAATATAGCGGACTTTTGTCGCTGCCGGCGCCTATTCATGGCCGGCTAGCGATGAGGCCGCCAGCCGAGGGTGCTGGTTGCCACCAGCACCGCAACCAGGACGGGGCCGAAGGGCTGATCAAAGGTCAGCGCGGCCCAAAAGGCTAGGAGATAGGCCGCCACGCCGAGGCCGCTGGCCAGTGCCAGGGTCGCTGGCCAGCCGCGGGCCAGCCGAAAGGCGAGCCAGGCGGGCACCAGAACCAGGGCGAAGGCCCCCATCAGTCCCAGGGTCGCGGTGCCTATCGCCACCCCCGTCGCGCTCAGCAGGTCCATCCCCAGATGCCAGCGCCAGGCCGGCAAGCGGTTGGCCTGTTCAAAGCGGGGAAAGAAGCGGGCGCGCAACAGCCTCCGGCTGAGCCAGGGCAAGGCCAGCAAGCACAGGCACGCCAGCGACAGGCTGCCCGAGAATTCGATCCAACCGCCAAAATAGAGCTGGCCGTCCATCAGGGCATGTCCCAAGGCATCGCCCAGGGCCGTATTCGCGGCGATCAGCATCAGTGCTGACCAGCCGATCAGGATCATGAAGGCGTAGGCGGTATTGCCGCGGGCACCCAGCAGGGACTTGGCGAGTCCGGCACCCCAGGCCCCGCAGGTGCCCCCGATCACCGCAGGCAGACCGGCCGCCAGCCCGAGCAGGGCGCTTGCCGCCGCCAGATGGGCCAGCCCCAGGGCCGCCAACCATTCCTCTCTTAGCAGCAGCAGGGCGCCCAAGGCTGGCAGGACGCAGGCCAGGGCCAAGCCGGTGAGGAAGGGCAGCCGGAACAGGGGATCGAGCCAGCTTAGGGGCCAGAGATTGGCTTCCATCAAGCCTTCCACGCCACCACCTCCAGCACCCGTTGGCAGACCGCATCCAGGAAATCGCGCTCGTGACTGACCAGCAGCACGGCCTGGCCCCCACGGGGCGTGGCCAGGAACTCCCCCAGGAGGGCCTCGGCATCCGGATCGAGGTTGTTGGTGGGCTCGTCAAGTAAGACCAGGTCCATCCCGCTACCCAAGGTGGCCCAGACGTTCAACAACTGGAACTCGCCGCCACTCAGGGTATCGAGACGCTGCCCGAGCCAGGGCCGCAGCCGCGCCGGGGGCGGCGTGACGGCCAGCCCGGCCGCGCGCAGCAGGTCCCGTCCTGTCATGGGCATGAGGGGTAGCCGTGCCGGTCGCTGCTCCTGATAGGCCAGCGTCAGCCCGGGACGGCGTCGGATGGTGCCCGCGAACGGGCGGGCCGTCCCCGCGATGGCATTGAGTAGGGTGGACTTACCGACACCATTGGCCCCCCACAGGCCAATCACCTCGCCGGGCGAGAGGGTGAAGGTCATGGGACCGATGACGGGTGCCGTGCGATGACCGGCGACCAGGCCCTCCACCCGCAGCAAGGGACCCTCGCCCATCCTCCCCGTCAGCGGAGGGCTGCCCATCCTGGTCACTGGCCGGCGCCGCGCGGCGCTGCCAGCGCGTCCACCCAGCGGTCGATATGCCGCAGGTAGGCGTCGCCGTCGGCATCCGCGGGGGGCTCCATCCCAAGCTGAATGGCTTGCCAGCCCAGGCGGTCGGCGAGGGCGGCGGGGGCCTGGGGCGAATGATAGGGGGCGTAGAGGATCACCCCGGATCGGCCGGTCAAGGCGGAAGTCAGCTCGGTGAGTTGCCGTCCCGTCATGGGCACGCCAGGTATGGGTTCGAGGGTGCCAAGCAGGGGGATGCCGAGACGATCCAGCAGATAGATGGCATCGCGGTGGTAAAGGACCACCCCTGGGGCCTTGGCGGCCCGCGACCGCCAGGCGGGGAGCCGGCCCTCGACCTTGAGGGCGAAGGCCGTCGCCGCGGCGCGATACTGGCTGGCGCCCTGCGGGTCGAGCAGGGCGAGACGCTCGGCGAGTTCCCGCCCCACCTGGGCCATGCGTACCGGGTCCATGTTGATGTGCGGGTTGCCGATCGGATGGACATCACCCAGGGCGCGGTCGGCGGACCCCCGGGCGTCGAGTAGGGGCACCTGGGCGGTGGCCTCGAAATAGCCACTGGCGCCCGGCAGCACCTTGGGGTTGGCGGCGTTAGCGATTACCGCGGGCAGCCAGCCGATCTCCAGATCGGCGCCCATGGCCACGACCAGATCCGCCCCCCGCAGGGCGCGCATCATGGACGGTTTGACCTGGAGGGCGTGCAGATCGCGGTCCGGGCCCGCCAGCACCTCCAGTTGGACGCCCAGCTGGCCACTGGGTCCCGCGATCTCGCGCACCAGGGCCCCCAAACTGGGACTGGTGGCAACCACCTTGAGGTCCGCCGCCGCGGTGGACAGGGGCAGCACAAGGGTCAAGAGCAAGAACAGACGTTGCAACATTTCGTGACTCCCGGTCAGAAGCCATGGGCGCCATGGGCGCCCAGGCTCATGATGAATTGCAGATAAAAGGCGTCAAAGTGCGCCCGTTCGCCGGGGGCGACCAGGATGTCGTTACGCGCGTACTGCGCCCGCAGACGGGAAAACTCCGACAGGTCCCAGGTCAAGTCGAGCGTCCAGCGGTCGGAGGCGCCGAAATCCTGCCCCCCGGCGCCACCGCTGACCGCGTTGGTCAACCCCAGGACGTCATAGCGCAGGCCCGCCGTCCATTTCGGGGCGAAGCCATAGAGGGCCTGGGCATAGAGTCCATCAGTGGTGAAGGTGCTTGATGCCCCGATCAGGTCGCTGAGCTTGCCCTGCTCCTCGCCGCTCGTCTCCTCGATCAGGGTGGCAGCGCGGATCTCGGCGTCCGCGATGGAGCGCAGGTATTCGGCCTGGACCTTGAAATCCCCCTGGCCGTGGGCGCCACCGCCCTCAAGTTTGTAGACGATATCGATGCCCCACAGGGTCGCGTCGCCCTCGAGGCCTGTGCGCAGCAGGGTATGGTGCTCTTCCTCCTCCAACGCGCCCTCCTCCCCGGGCAGGGCCAGCTCCAGCCACTCTTCCACTTGGTACTGGGTGTTGTGGGCCAGGGACAGGCCGAACTGGAGGGCATGTCCGTCCGGCAGTTCCGGCGCCAGCTTGGCGAAGGCCGTCCACAGTCGGGGCCCATCCTGGTCTTCGTCCAGGCCCAGTTCCACCTGTTCGTCTTCCCCGAGGCGAGCCCCGAACACCTCCTGATCCCCTTGCAGCGCCTCGAAGCCGAACAGGGCATAGACCGGCAGGTCGGGCAGCCAGGTCACCTGGAGACCGGTGTCTTGCAGGCCATGTTCGCCGAGCAGGTTGAGGTAAGGCAGGTTCTGGTCGACGAAGTCCCACTGATGGGGATGTTGCCGGTTGATGTAGCCGAAATCGCTGAGGAATTTACCCCCCTTGACCTTGAGCCCGTAGGGTAGGCGACGGGTCTGGAAATAGCCCTCTTCCAGGTCCACGGAGCCGTTGCCGTCGATGGCCAGATAGGCGACGGCGTCGAAATAGGGATCCACGGTGGCGGAAAAGGCGATCTCCGCCTCGCTGAAGTTGAAGCCGTTGTGGGTCTCGGCGTGAGCATGTTCCGCGTCTATATCCCCGCCATGGGCATGGAACAGCCTGCCGGGCATGAAGGCCTCACCGACCAGGGCCGCGCCCCGACCGTCGATACCATCCTGGTAATAGTTGCCATTGAGGATCACCGACAAGCGGGGGTTGAAGTCCGCCCCCGAGCTGGGGGCGTTCTGGCTACTGGGGCTGGCGGCTGGGGTTGGCCCCGGGGCCGTGGGGGCGGTCATGGGCCGCGCCATGGCAGAGGTGGCGGCGGGGCGGGCATCCGCCGCGGCCGTTCCCCGGGCGGCGTTGGCCGCCTGGCGTTCCGCCTTGGCCAGGCGGGCCTCCAGGTCCTGGATTCGTCGCTCGTACTGGTCTTTCAGGGCGCTCAGGCTGGCCTTGAGCTCGGCGATGTCCGCCGCGGTGGATGGGTAGGCGCTCATGGGCGCCAACAGGGCGGCCAACATGGCGCCCCGCTGGGCAAGGATAGGCATTGTCGATGCTCCGAAGCGGTGGGGCAGGGCGCCCGGCGGAGCGCGGGGAGACTGGGGGCGATGGGTGGCGCGGTAGGGGATGACCGGGGGGCGCGACGAGACCAGGACTCTGGTCCGGCCGATGAACAGGAGCCACGCCAGGACGAGCGGCAGGGTGGCGGGGGCATGACCGCCGATCAGACAGATGACGCAATCGGTCTCACCGCCCTCGCTGAGGTGATGGACCTCATGCGCGACCCAGAAGGCTTGGGCCAGCAGCAGGCAGGCGGCAAGGACGAGGGCCGCCCAGGAGCCGATCGGGGCTGACCAGCCTCCAGGGGTGGGGGGTGATAGGGGCCTTCGGGGTGACATGCGCATGGACTGAGGGTCAGGGGCCCGGAAAGTTTACTGGAAGTCGCGTTGCCTGAACCGTTTCGATTTTTAGTTGCTTCCCGGAGAGGCTAGCTGCAAAGGCTGACCATGCGGTTATACCGGCTACTCGCCACCTTCAGATATGCCGCAGTCCCCCCCTTTTGCCAAATGCTCGGCGTATCAAGGCAACATCCCGACTCATAACACACAAGGAAATCCCCTCTCTGCTAGCATAAGGTCGAACGTCCAATCTTATGGAAGACATGCCTGAGCTGTAAGCATCAGCCTTGCTGAAGAGGCGTTCCGCGCCTGCGGTGACCCGCCCATGGCCGATAAGGTAACCGATGGCCAACACGATAACGTGAACCCCCTTTTTCGCCCCCAAGCGCTGGCCAAGGTCACCGATCCCGACCAGCTCGATCAGTCCCTGCGCCTGGTGCGCCCCTGCCATCTGCTGGGCTTTGGGGTCGTGGCCGTGGTGTTGGGGGCTGGCCTGGCGTGGAGCCTGATCGCCACCGCCCCGGTCAAGGTCAGTGGACCGGGCGTGCTGCTGTCGCCCGCCGGCGTTGCCGCCGTCACCACCCGTGATACCGGCAACATCGATCAGCTACTGGTTCGTCCTGGTGACCGCGTGGTCCCTGATCAGCCTCTCGCTCTGATACGCAGCCCCGAGCGCATCGACGAACTGCGCGCCGCGGAGGAAGAGGCCAGCGAGGCCCAGGCGCTCTACCAGGCCCTGGCGGAGGAGTTCGCCGCTCAGGAACGGCTGCAGGCCGATTTGCTCGCGCGGATGACCGCGGCCACCGCGGAACGTATCCGGAGCCTGGAAGTCCTTGTGGAAAGCCTCACTAAACAGCGTGCGGGCGAGGCTGGCTTGCGTGATAAAGGCCTGGTCAGCGGCCGGCAATTCCTCGAAACGGAAACCCAACTGGCCCAAACGGCCCATGAATTGGCGATGGCCCGCAGCCATGTCACCGAACTGGCCCTGGAAAAGGAGCAACAAGCGAGCAAACGTCAGCAGGAATTGGCCGAACAGCGCCTCCGGGCGCAAAATCTGCGCCGCCACGCCGATAATCTGAATCGCAAATACGAACGGGACCGTCAGGTCCTGGCCACCGTCTCCGGCCACGTCGCCGAGATCGGCGTTGACGTCGATGACCCGGTAAGTGCCGGACAGGCCATCGCCCGGCTGCTGATTGATCGGGAAGAAGAAAGCGGCCTGACGGTCATCGCCTACCTCCCCGCCGCCGAGGGCAAGAAGGTCAAGCCCGATATGCTGGCCCAAGTCTCGCCCTCCACCGTCAAGTTCGAACTTGAGGGCTATGTCTTGGGTCGGGTCTTGCGGGTATCGGAACTGCCGGCGAGCCGCGAGGCCCTGCTGCGCCGGTTGCGCAATACCGTGCTGGTAGACGACCTCCTCAAGCAGGGTACCCCGATCGAGATCGAGGTCGCGTTGCAACAGAACGCGGCCGCGCCCAGCGGCTATGCCTGGACCTCCGGCGTGGGGCCCGACATACGCCTCGAACCGGGCACCCTGGCCCGTACCCAGGTGGTGGTGGAGCGCGTCCACCTCATCAGCCTGCTGTTCCCGGCCATGGACTACGTCTATGGCTGGTTCAAGGCGCGATGAGCGCCAAGGCCCCCAGCCAAGGGGTGGTGCGCACCCCGACCATCCTGCAGATGGAGGCCCTGGAGTGCGGCGCCGCCGCCCTGGCCATGGTCCTGGCCCATTACGGACGCTGGGTACCGCTGGAGGAGCTGCGGGTCCTCTGCGGGGTGTCCCGCGACGGCAGCAAGGCGGTCAACCTCCTCAAGGCCGCCCGCCAATTGGGCTTCCAGGCCGGCGGCAAGCGCCAGGAACCGGCGGATCTGGCCCAGCTCCCGGTCCCCGCCATCCTCTTCGTCAACATGAACCACTTCGTGGTCTTCGAGGGGGTAACCAAGCAGGGCTTTCAGCTCAACGACCCCGCCGCCGGACGGCGCACGGTGTCGCCGGCGGAATTCGACGGCATGTTCACCGGCATCGCCCTGACCTTCGCCCCCACCCCGGATTTCCAGCCCGGCGGCGCGGCACCCGCCATCCTGCCGGGGCTCTGGGCCCTGGCGCGTCACTCCTGGCGGCCCCTGGCCCTGTTGACCGCCGCCGGGTTGCTCCTGGCCCTGTTCGCGATCCTCCTACCCGGTCTGCAACGGCTGTACCTCGACCGCATCCTCATCGAGCGGCTGGATGACTGGGTCTGGCCCCTGGCGCTGACGCTGGCGCTCCTCGCCCCGCTGATCGCCTTCCTGACCTGGCTGCACGGGCGCTTGATCGCCGCCATCACCGCCAAGCTGGCCATCGTGCTTTCGACCCGCCTGGTCTGGCGGATCTTGCGCCTGCCGGTGGCCTTTTTCACCCAGCGCTACGCCGGCATGATCAGCAGCCGGGTCGCCCTGGCCGACCAACTGGTGCTGACCCTCACCCAAGGCCTATCCCAGGTCATCACCAGCCTGACCCTGATCCTGCTGTTAATCCTGCTGATGGTGCAGTACAGCCTCCCCCTGACCCTGATCGTCGTCACCCTGGCCCTGGGCAACGCCTTGCTGTTCCAGCGGCTGCGCAAGGCCCTGGGGGAGGCCTCGGAGAAGGTCGCCATG
The DNA here is from genome assembly GCA_019136395.1 of Gammaproteobacteria bacterium. The sequence continues at coordinate 5,321 of JAGVUH010000578.1, read as the reverse complement.
CAGATGGTGAAGATGTCCGGCAAGGCCATGCAGGGGCTGCGCATGATGGAGACCCTTAAGTCAACGGGCACCGATGGCCCCTTTTTCGCCCACTGGTCCGGCCTGCAGGCCCTGTTCATCAACGCCCAGCAGGACATCGCCCGGCGCGAGGCCCTGATCGCCGCCTTGCAGGCCTGGCTGGCAAGCCTGACCACCGCCGCGGTGCTGGTGGCCGGTGGCTACTACACCCTGGTGGATCGCTTCTCCATCGGCATGCTGGTCGCCTTCACCACCATCAGCATCCTCTTCAACCAGCCGGTCAATCTGCTGGTCAACCTCGCCGGCCTGTTACAGCAGACCAAGGGCGCCCTCGCCCAGGTGGACGATACCCTGCGCTATCCCCCGGCGCGGGAATTCAGCCAGACGGAGGAGGCGCCCGCCGCCGGCGCCCTGGCTGACGCCGCCCCGCCGGTCCCCACCGCCCCCCTGCGCCGCCTGACCGGCCAGGTGCGCCTGGAGGCCCTGACCTTTGGCTACGCCCCCCTGGACCCGCCCCTGCTCCGCGACTTTTCCCTGACCATGCACCCCGGCAGCCGGGTGGCCCTGGTGGGGGCCTCGGGCAGCGGCAAATCGACGGTGGGCAAGCTGCTCACCGGCCTGCTGGAGCCGCAAGGCGGGCAAATCCTGTTCGACGGTCGACCGATGGCCGAGATCCCCCGCGAGATCCTGCGCAACTCCCTGGCGGTGGTGGACCAGGAGATCGTCCTTTTCACCGGCAGCGTGCGCGACAACCTTAGCCTCTGGGACGACACCCTGCCCCAGGAACACCTGATCGCCGCGGCTAAGGACGCCCTGATCCACGATCTGATCCTCAGCCGCCGCGACGGCTACGAGGCGCAGGTGGAGGAGAATGGCCGCAACCTCAGCGGCGGTCAGCGCCAGCGCCTGGAGATCGCCCGCGCCCTGGTGGGCAACCCCACCCTGCTGGTGCTGGACGAGGCCACCAGCGCCCTGGACGCGGTCACCGAGGAGGCCATCATGCGCAACCTGCGCCGCCGCGGCTGCACCTGTCTCATCATCGCCCACCGCCTCAGCACCATCCGCGACTGCGACGAGATCATCGTCATGCACCAGGGCCAAATCCTGCAGCGCGGCACCCATGGCGACCTGCTGGCGGCCGAGGGTCCCTATCGCCGGTTGATCGAGACATGACGACCCACCCGTCCGATCAGCCATCCGCTAAGCCACCCGCTGAGCCGTCCGCTCAGCCATTTGTTCAGCCGTCCGCTCAGCCGGTCAATTACCCGTTCGATCAACCGTTCACTCAGCCATCCGCTCAACCATCCAAGCGCTGGCCGGCGGCCCTGCTGGCCCAGGCCCAATGCGAGCGGCGCGGCGGCCATCAGCCGCTGCGTCTCGACGATCCCACCCAGGCCTGGGTGATTCAGACGGGCCAGGTGGAGCTGTTTCTGGTCAGCCGGGGCCCGGCGGGAGAGGAGGGGGCTCGCCACCATCTGGCCAGCGTCACCGCCGGTAGCTTGCTGCTTGGCATCGACGGTACCCGCGGCGCCGATTGCGTCCTCCTGGCGGTGCCCCACGTCGATACCCGGCTCCTGGCCTTGCCCTTCGCCGCCCTGGTCGCCGCGGCCAGCAACCCCGAGGTCATCCCCCTCCTGGCCGCGGCTCTGGACCTGTGGTTGCGCGCCCTGAGCGCGGGCATGGCGCGCTGGGCCTGGCCGCGGCCCGCTATCGGCTTCGGCCTGGGGGCGGAAGAGGCGCTGCTGATCCCCGCCGGCCAGCGCTGTGGCGCCAGCCAGGCCCTGGTGTGGCTGCGCCTCGACCCGGCGGCGGCCACTTTCCTCGATATCCAGGATCTGCCCCTGACCGCGGGTGAGCTGACCTTCCCCCTGGCGCCCGAGGCCTGGCTGCTCGCTACCCGGGAGCTGGCCCTGCACGGTCGCACCACCGCCACCGCCCTGGCCGCGGGTGACGCCTGGGCGGGCGTGGCCAGCCTGCACGAGATCCTCTTCGCGACCGCCAGCCTCAATCTGCGCCTGGCCAACGTCGATGAACACCATCGCCTCAAGGCGCGGCGGGCCGCCACCGCGGCCGAGCGCGACCAAGCCTTTCATGCGCTGATGGCGGTGATCGCGCCCCCGGGGCGGGCCGCCATCACCCCGGCGCGGGGAGAGAGCCCCCTCGTCACCGCCCTGCGCCTGATCGGCCGGGAGGAAGGCTTCGCGGTCCGCCTCCCCGCCCACCTCAAGCCCGGAGAAGTCCCCAGCCTGGACGATCTCGCCCGGGCCAGCGGCTTGCGCCCGCGCGCGGTTACCCTGCGGGATGCCTGGTGGCGGCACGACTTCGGCACCCTGTTGGCCTTCGACGCCGCCACGGTGCAGCCACGGGTGTTGCTGTCCGGATCACGGGGTCGCCCGCGGGTCATTGACCCCGCCACGGGCCTGGAGGAGCCCCTGGTCCCCGAGCGCCTGGCGGCGACGGCCTGGGAGCTGACGGGGCACCTACCGTTGCGGCCCTTGAGTCTGCGGGAACTCTTCATCGCTGCCCTACGGCACGGCGGTCGCGACTTGCTGCCCCTGCTGGCCATGGGGGCCATCGTCCCGGCGCTGGGCCTGGCGATCCCACTGGCCACCGCCTATCTCATCGACAGCGTCATCCCCAATGACGAGTACGGCCTTCTCCTCCAACTCGGACTGGTGCTGGTGGTCCTGGGGGGCACGACCTTCGCTGTCAGCTATGCCGGCACCCTGGCCTTCAGCCGCGCCGAGAGCCGGATCGGCCGGGCCCTGCAAGCCGGTCTCATGGATCGGGTTCTGCGTCTGCCCATGGGCTTTTTTCGGGGCTACACCACGGGGGATCTGGCGACCCGTCTCATGGCCATGAGCCAGGTGCAGACCCTGGTCTCCACCGCCAGCGTCAATAGCTTCCTGAGCGGGGTCTTCGGCCTGTGCAGTTTCCTGTTGATGTTCTATTACGATGCCCGCCTCGCCCTCTGGGCGGCGCTGCTCACCCTGGCCTACATCGCCCTGAGCCTGCTCCTCACCCTGCTGCGGCTGCGTCGGGAGCGGCGGCTGGCCGACCTGACCGGCCAGCTCAATGACTGCCTGCTGCAGCTCATCCTGGGCGTGGCCAAGCTCCGTCTGGCCGCCAGCGAAGAGCGGGCCTTCGCCCGCTGGGCCCGTCTGTTCGCGGCGGGCCGCCACCAGCAGCTCGTCGCCCAGCGTCTGGGCGCCTGGCAGGAGGCCCTCAACCAGGTCCTGACCCTCTCCGGACTGCTGCTCTTCGTCCTGCTGATCGGCAAGCCGGGCGAGCAGCCCCACCTGATCGCCGTCGGCGCCTTCTCCGCCTTGCTGGTGGCCTACCAGTCCTTTGTGTCCAGCCTTATCGCGATGCTGCTGGTGATCTCCCAACTGCTCGCGGTCCGACCCCAGGTCGAGCGCATCCGTCCCCTGCTGAACGCCGCCCCGGAGGTCGCCGATGACAAACCGGAGCCCGGCCCCTTGTCCGGGGCCATCGAGGTCAGTCACCTCAGCTTCCGCTACGCCCCGGACGGCCCCCTGGTCTTGAACGAGGTGTCCCTGGCCGCGGCCCCCGGGGACTTCATCGCCCTGGTCGGTCCCTCCGGCTCGGGCAAATCCACCCTCTTGCGCCTGCTATTGGGCTTCGAGACCCCGGAGGCCGGCGGCATCCTCTTCGACGGTCAGGACCTGGCCAGCATCGATCCCACCGCCGTGCGCCGGCAGATGGGCGTGGTGATGCAGAATGCCCAGTTGCTGCCGCGGCCCCTCCACGACAACATCCTCGGCACCTCCGGCGGCACCCTGGACGACGCCTGGGAGGCCGCCGAACGGGTCGGCCTGGCCGAGGACATCCGCCAGATGCCCATGGGCATGCAGACGGTGATCCTGGAGGGCGGCGGGGTGCTCTCCGGCGGGCAGATGCAACGCCTGATGATCGCTCGCGCCATCGTCGGGCGACCCAAGATCCTGCTCCTCGATGAAGCCACCAGCGCCCTCGATAACCGCACCCAGGCCATCGTCACCGCCAGCCTGGATCGTCTGCGGGTGACCCGCCTGGTGGTGGCCCATCGCCTGAGTACCGTGGTCAATGCCGACCGTATTTACGTCCTGGACGAGGGTCGTATCGTCGAGACCGGCACCTATGCCGAATTGATGGCGGCCAAGGGCACCTTTGCCCGACTGGCGGAGCGGCAGCAGGTGTAGTGAAAGGTTGGCACAATAGCGGGTTTAAGTCTGACGGTCAGTACAATGACAATAGAATATGTCCCATGTCGTACATGGCGACAAAGGTTTGACGTGCCAGGTTGAGTTTCTCTTCGTCCGTCATGGACTGACCATCCAGCACTTTTAGGATCTCGGCGATGGTTTGTCGCCCATTGGCCTGTTCGATCAGTAGCGCCTGGTGGTGTGTAATCGACAACTTGTGCCATTCACGTTCCAGGATCGCTGGGCTGTCGGAGTCGGCTGGATTTGTGCGCGACATCTTTAAGCGCCAGTGAACTTTAGGAACGTAGCGCAGGAATTCAGTGCCCTCAAAGTCAATCTTCGGCAGGCTGTGAAGGTATTCCGGGTGGCACAGGTTGAACCGATGGACGCCACGCGTATAGGATAATAGGTCGATGACGGCCGCGCGCTCGCGTTCGCCCAACCGCTTGATACGTTTTGATATGGCGTCGTTAGCCGGGAAATGCGCTTGGCCTGAACAATCGAGTCGATCCATCCATCCCAAAAATGCAAGGCGATTTTTATCAACAAAGTCAAATAGTTCCATAATCGAATAGGCGCGGTCACGCCGATGGAGAAAGGTATCGACAATGGCTGTATCGTATTTTAGTTCTTCCGAGGCATCCTTGGCGTTAAGGTAGGCATTGACACTGTGGCGACTGGGTAGAGCGGCCAGCGTTTTGCGGACAATTGCAATATCATCCTCAGATTGGCCAAGCCCCATCAACCGGAACGCCTCCTGAAGTAGGTAAACCCCTTGACGAAGGGTCTTGCCGTATAGCATTACATGCATGACGCCTGCTGGTCTCAGTACGTCATGCAGTGCCCGCAATCCACGGCCCGGTTCTTTGAGGTGATGCAGGACACCGGTTGATAAAATGAAGTCAAAGGACTGATCAAGACTTGCGACTGCCATCAGGTCCAGATGTCGAACTTCCAAATTGTCAAGACCGTGCTTATCCTTGAGGTATTGTGAGTGTGAGAGGCTTGATCGAGAAATGTCGATCGCCACCACGCGTGAAGTGGGATTTCGTAGAGCGGTGTAGGCCGCTTGATTGGATCCACAACCGGCAATTAGGA
>JAGVUH010000145.1 GCA_019136395.1 Gammaproteobacteria bacterium | reverse complement strand
ATCGTCATGGACAACGAGGTCTATGGCATGACCAAGGGCCAGGCCTCCCCCACCACCCAGCCGGACTGGCGCAACAGCAAGCTCACCCCCCGCGGCACCGGGGTGCGCCGCTTCCAGCCCGCCGCCCTGGCCCTGGCCGCCGGCGCCTCCTTCATCGCCCGGGGGTTCACCGGCGACCCCAGCGGCCTGACCCAGCTCATCGTCCAGGCCATCCAGCACCCCGGCTTTTCCTTCCTCCATGTCCTCAGCCCCTGCCAGACCTACCAGCCGGAGCAGAAGGAGTGGAAGCACCTGGTGCATGAGAGCGAGGAGGAGGCCACCGACGACCCCATCGAGGCCGCGCGCCGCATCCAGGCGGACGATGGCATGTCCCTGGGTGTCATCTACGCCCAGTCCCTGCCCACCTGGCTGCCCCCCCACCTGTCCCAGGCCAGCCTGCCGGAGATCGAAGCGGAGTTTCATCTATGAGCGACCACCACCCCGAACACATCGCCAGCGTCGGTGAATTCCTCGCCCACGCCCTGGAACTGGAGTACGAGTCCGCCGAGCGCTACCGTGAGCTGGCCGGCAACATGAGCGTCCACAACAACCCGGAGATCGCCGAACTCTTCGAATACCTGGCGCGCATGAGCGACCTCCATGCCCAGGAGGTCGAGGAACACGCCCGGGACATCCCGTTGCCCCAGATAGCGCCCTGGGACTACAAGTGGGCCACCGGCGGCAGTCCCGAGGCCAATGCCGCCGCGCAGGACGAGGAGCTCAGCTACCTCATGACCCCCATCCAGGCCATGCACCTGGCCCTGCACAATGAACTCCGCGGTCGCGACTTCTACGCGCGGGTCGCCGCCGGTTCCCCCGACCCCGAGGTGCGGCGCCTCGCCGCCGAGATGGCCGAGGAGGAGACCGAGCACGCCGAACTGCTGGAGCAACGCCTGGCCAGGATGGACCCCCGCCGCGCCACGCCGGTGGAGGACCTGGACCCGCCCAACATGCCGGAGTGATTGGCCGCCGACCTGAGTCCCCGCGCCGGAGGGGCGGGGCGGCCGTCCATCCCGGCTAAGGCGACAGGTCGCCGGGGGATTGCTCCTCCGGACTCTGGATGAGGGTGGCGTAATGGTCGGCGTAATCCCGGTCGGCACCGACCATGTGGCCGACCAGCCAGTGCTGGAGGGCCGCCAGGGTCTCGGCGTCGAGGTGGCTGGTGGCCTGACGTTCCAGGTCCCGGACCATCTCGACGTATTCCGCCAGCAGGAGGGCGTGCTCGCTGCGATGCGCGGCCAGTTCCGGATAATCGATGGCGCGCATCAGGGCCTCTTCGTGCTTGAAATGCTCCCGGGCCTGGTCGGCGAGGATCTCCAGGGCGGTGATGAGCGCCCGGTGACGGTCCGCCGCCTCCCGTTCGTCGCCCGGGGTCTCGCCAACCCCGCTCCCGTCCCTATCCTGACCGGACAAGCCGGGGAGGGGCGCGACGAAGCGCTCGGCGAGTCGATTCAGGCCCTCCACCAGGGCACGGTGTTCCTCGTCGATGGGATCGATGTGGAGAACATGGGCTTGGCCTCAGCTAGGCGATACCACCTGGAGACCATTGTGGCCGATACCTGGCCACTCCGCCAGCCGCGGCCGCCCGGGGCCAAAGGAAATCCTCATCCTTATTTCGGCACTATCGCCCAAGCTCGCCCCTCTCCCCAACCCCTCTCCCACCCGCGGCGTGGGGCTCATTATGACGAGAGAGAGCGCCATGCCAATGAAAATGAGGGGCTTGTCGTGATTTTGACGCCAAGAGGCAGCCGCAACCTCAAGCCCCTGCTGCGCCTGCTGGGCTTCGTCCGCCCCTACCTGGGACGGGTGCTGCTCGCGGTCCTGGCCTTGCTGGTCGCCGCTGGCGCCGTCCTCGCCTTCGGCCAGGTGATCCGCGAGGTGGTGGACACCGGGCTCAAGACCGGCTCCGACGCCGCCCTCAACCGCTCCCTGCTGCTCTTCCTGGCGGTGGTGCTGACCATGGCCGGGGCCATCCTGGCGCGTTCCTGGCTGCTGAGCTGGATCGGCGAGCGGGTGGTCGCCGACATCCGGGTGGCGGTCTTCTCCCGGGTGCTGGGGCTGGACCTGGGTTTCTTCGAGACCAGCCGCACCGGGGAGCTCATCTCCCGCCTGACCGCGGACACCACCCTGTTGCAGACCGTGGTCGGCTCCACCCTGGCCATGGCCCTGCGCGCCCTGCTGCTGATCAGCGGCGGACTCGTCATGCTCGCCCTCACCAGCCCCTGGCTCACCGGGCTGGTGCTCCTCGGCACCCCCCTGGTGGTCCTACCCCTCTGGCTGCTCGGCCACCGACTGCGGCGCCTGTCCCGCGCCAGCCAGGACCGCGTTGCCGACGTGGGGGCCTTCGTCGACGAGGTCCTGCACGCCATCCGCACCGTCCAGGCCTTCTGCCACGAGGCCATCGACCGGGTCCGCTACCGGGAGCGGGTGGAGGCGGCCTTCGCCACCGCCATGGGCCGCGCCCGGCTCAGCGCCAGCCTGGGGGCCATCGCCACCGCCCTGACTTTTGGCGCCATCGGCGTCGTGTTGTGGATCGGCGGGCGCGAGGTCCTGGCGGGGCGCCTGAGCGGTGGTGAGCTCTCGGCCTTTCTCTTCTATGCCGTCCTGGTGGCCAGTTCCATCGGCGGCCTGAGCGAGATCGCCGGGGAACTGCTGCGCGGGGCCGGGGCCAGCGAACGCCTGATGGAACTGCTGGCCCGCGAGAGCCAGATCCGCGCCCCGGCCTCCCCCAAGCCCCTGCCCACCCCCCTTCGCGGGGAGATCCTGATCGAAGGCCTGAGCTTCGCCTATCCCGCCCAGCCGGACCTGCCGGTGATCAAGGACCTGAACCTGCGCATCCGGCCTGGGGAAAAGGTCGCCCTGGTGGGCCCCTCGGGAGCGGGCAAGTCCACCCTGCTGCAACTGCTGCTGCGCTTCTACGATCCCCAGGCCGGGGCCCTGCGCCTCGACGGCCACGACCTGCGCGACCTGGACCCGGGGGAGTTCCGCCGCCACATGGCCCTGGTCCCCCAGGACCCGGTGATCTTCGGCGCCGACGCCTGGGAGAACATCCGCTACGGCCTGGACGCGGTGCCTGAGGCCGCGGTCCGGCGCGCCGCCGACGCCGCTCACGCCAGTGAATTCCTCGACCGGCTGCCGGAGGGGTTCAACACCTTCCTCGGCGAGCGCGGGGTGCGGCTCTCCGGCGGCCAGCGCCAGCGCCTGGCCATCGCCCGCGCCCTGCTGCGGGACCCGGTCCTGCTCTTGTTGGACGAGGCCACCAGCGCCCTGGACGCGGAGAGCGAGCGCCTGGTGCAACTGGCCCTCACCGAACTGATGGCGGGCCGCACCAGCATCGTCATCGCCCACCGCCTGGCGACGGTGCGGCGGGTG
>JAGVUH010000262.1 GCA_019136395.1 Gammaproteobacteria bacterium | reverse complement strand
CGCCAATACGACCTCTGGCTGATCGAAGACTGCTGTGACGCCCTCGGCTCCACCTACCATCTTCCTCCCTCCCCCCTCGCGGGGGAGGGCCGGGGAGAGGGGGAAGCACCCGGCGTCAACGCCCCCCGCCTGGTCGGCACCTTTGGCGACATCGGCACCCTCAGCTTCTACCCCGCCCACCACCTCACCATGGGCGAGGGCGGCGCCGTCTTCACCAACAACGGCCTGCTCAAGCCCATCGCCGAATCCTTCCGCGACTGGGGCCGCGACTGCTTCTGCGCCACCGGTCAGGACAACACCTGCAAGAAGCGCTTCGCCTGGCAACTCGGCAGTCTGCCCGCCGGCTACGACCACAAGTACACCTACTCCCACGCCGGCTACAACCTCAAGATCACCGACATGCAGGCCGCCTGCGGCCTGGCCCAACTCGACAAGCTGCCGGACTTCATCGCCCGTCGCAAGGCCAACTTCGCCTTCCTCCAGGAGCGGCTCCAGGACTGCGCGGACTTTCTCATCCTGCCCCAGGCCACCCCCAATAGCGATCCCTCCTGGTTCGGCTACCCCCTCACCCTGCGCCCGGCGGCGCGGGTGCTCCGCGTGGATCTCTTGCGCCACCTCGATCAGTACAAGATCGGCACCCGCCTGCTGTTCGGCGGCAATCTCACCCGCCAGCCCTACTTCCAGGGCCGCCACTACCGCATCGCCGGAGATCTGACCAACACGGACCGGATCATGAATGACACCTTCTGGATTGGGCTTTCTCCGGGCTTGACCGAGGAGATGCTGGATTACACGGTCACGCAAATCCAAGCCTGCCTGTTGCGGGCCAATGGCTACTGAACGGGTAACTATTCAGAGGTCATCCGCATAAACTCCGGCCACTGTCCCTCGTAGAGGAAGCGCAAGGCATCTGCGGAGGACACCCCATTTTTCCGGCAGGTGATGAGATAGCTGCGGATGCGGGCAAACATTCTTGCCCCCTGTTCGGACCGGAAGCAACCGGAGATCTTCTGCTGTACCTTGGCCATACGCAGATTTTGCTCCGCTTCGTTGTTGGTAAATGGCACCTCCGGTTCCACCATGAAGCGCAGCACGTCGCCTTCGAACTTAATCAACCGTTCCAGCAGGTTTCTGGCTTTGGATCGTTTCAGCCGGCCTCGCTGTCCCTGTTTCCGCTGTGACTCATCCGGTGGCGGGCATTCGATTTGCGCCTCGTGAGTGATGTGCCGATACCGTTCTCTGAAGGCTTCGGCCTGCGTGGTCTCCAGCACGCCGCCTGCCACATCGACGGCAACGTTGATCTCCAGCAACAGCTTCTGCATCTGTTTGGCCCACTGCTGCTTGTCCTGCTCCCAGGCGCGCTCCAGTTCCCGCAGGTGGTGGGCGTTGCACAAGGCGTGACGACAAGAAAGCTGGTAGTAGGGCTTCCAATGGTCATGTACCAGGGTGGCGGTATAGTCGGGCAGTATGCCCATCGCCGCCAGGGCTTCACCGCCGCGCTTGTCATGGGGCGCCATCAGGGTCAGGGTGGCACTGCAGACGACATGCAGCCATTGGCGTTTGCCGCCGATATTGATGCCGGTCTCGTCGGCGTGGAGTACCCGCGCCTGCGCGAGCTCCCGCTTGGCCCACTCTTCAAACGGGGCCAGCCGCGCGTAGGCATCCAGGTTGAAGTTGTAGATGCTGCCGGCACTCAAGGGCAGGTCGAACTGGTCGGCAAAGTGCTCCTCAATGCGCTGATAGGGGAGCAACTGGTAGTTGGACATGTAGACGGCGTGGATCTTGACCCCGGAGGCGTACTGGGTCTTGACCCTCACGGCATCCGGGAAGGGGGCCACCACGCGCCGTCCCCGCTCATCCTCCAGGATTTCGGCCTGATACTCCGTCACCACCCTGGAAATCTGGATGTCGAACACCTGACGGCGCTCGTAACCAATACAGCGGAAGGTGCCGTCGCTGGGCAGCGTGGCACGATCGACCTTGATCGACTCGATATGGTCCGGGGCATCGACCAGTTCCAGATGGTTGCCCTCATGTCCATTCTGCGCGCCCGGCTTGTGGTTGCTCTTGCCTTTGTGCCCCTTTTTGTCGCGATTGGGATCCATGGACGGCGACTTGCTGCTGTTGCGGCTGTTGAGCCCCAGCCGGTTCAGCAGGAGCGTGAACAGGGTCAGGAGCAGTTCCAGGGAGGCACGCAGGGCGGGTGAGAGGCCTGTTTCTTCGGCCATGTGCTGCCTGACCTTTGCGAGGGTCTGTTCGACCGGAATGTGGTCGAGGGTCATCGTGCGGGCGGCTCGAACGATTCTCCGGCCTCGACAGCCATGATCGCGGAGAGCACGGCCAACCGCTCGGCCGGAGGCATGGCCTGGTAGCGTTGCCCCCAGCCCTGGGCCTTGCGCTTGATCATCTGGCGGTGCGTGAAGTTGCGCCCCGCCTGGGCGGGCCAGAACACCCGGTCCGGGGTGAAATTGAACCACAGCTTTTCGGTCCTGACCCCGGCCTGGTTCATGACCTGTAGCTCCACCGTGCGCCAATCCCCGAGCAGATCGTCATAGAGCGCCGAGGGGTAGCCGGAGAGGATCACCGCACAGGGTAACGCCTTGAGCAGATCCAGCAGCTGCACATGATCGGCTTCCTCGTACTCGAAACGGTAACGACGATCGGAGCTGCGGGTGTAATGCAAATAGGGGGGATCGCAGTAAACCAGTTCACGACCGTGAAACGCGAAGTCGCGCAGAAACTGGTGGGCGCAACCATGCACCCTTTCGACCGGATAGGGGCACGCAAAGCGGGCCAGAGGCGCGGGATCAAGATCGATGGCAATATTGCGCAAGGCGGGCGGCTTGCGCCGCATGATGGCGCCACCCCCCAGATGGGTCTCGATGTAGGTGTCGTGGGGCGGCATCAGGGCGATAATCGGCTGGCACAGGCCTGACGTCGCTTTGGAACCGAAGTAGCTGCTCATGGGGCCTGCATTCTCGACGAGAGAATGGGCCATAGCATAGGGGTATCGCCCTATGCTGTCAAAAGCAAATTGGCTGTTTGCGCTTCGGTGGGGACAGCGATGATTCTTTTTGTTGGGGGTGCTCCTAAGGTACCCCTGAATAGATACCTGAACGGTAGCCATTATGTCTTCTCCTATCCTGGCTTCGAGCAAGACGTCTGTGTTCCAGCGTACAGACCTATCAAGCCGCTTTATGTCCGCAACTTTTTGGCCTTGTTGGACACCGTCCGGATGACACCCCAATGAGTGAAATCAAAATCCCCCGCCTGCTATCCCCATACCCCTTTGAAAGCTATCCTTATCTCGTCGAACCGCTTCCGAAAGAGGAGGGTGGGGGTTATCTGATCAGCCTACCGGACTTGCCAGGTTGCATGTCGGATGGCTCAACCGAGGCGGAAGCGTTGGCAAACGCCCGTGATGCCTTTGTCAGTTGGATATCCGCCCGGCTCGATTTGGGCAAGCCCATACCCGCTCCAACCCACCATACTGATATTTTTCAAGCACGAGCACTGAGGCAGCATCTCCCCCACCATCTCCAGGCAGACTTGATAAACCGCGCCAAAGCCGAAGGGACCAGTCTCGAAGCCTTGGTCATGAAGTATTTGGCGGATGGTCTCAATCGCCAGGAAGCGCGTGGATAGCCAAGGACTCTCCTCGACAGCAGCACGTTAACGGCTTCGAACCTGTCCGCATCATCACCTATCCCCGATGGGCGAATGACCCCATGGCGCCGCTGCTCAACGTCGTCCTGCGCCGGGTGCTACCCGACTGGCTAGCGCGGGAGCCGGAGAACCCTTACGTCGCGGTGTTCGCCCCGCTGCTGATTGACGATGACGCCGACCTGAGCGCCCGCGCCCCGGCCCTGTGGCGCACCGTGCAGGAGGCGCCCTTGGCGGAGGACGTGCGGGACATCCTCACGCAGGTGTTGGAATTCTGGTTTTTCGAGCGATTTCGCGGCCTGACCGCGAAGGAGGTATAGGCCATGTTGAACCGCGTCACCCCGATTCAGGAGACCAAGGCGTATCAATCCATCTATGCCGAAGGCAGGGACAAAGGCTGGGCCGAAGGCTGGGCCGAGGGCAGGAACGAAGGCTGGGCCGAGGGTGAAGCGCAGGGCCTGGCAAAGGCCAAAGCCGGGACTCTCAAGCATCTGCTCAGACGGCGTTTCGACACGATGCCTGCCTGGGCTGAGCAGCGTATTGACACGGCGTCAATCGCCCAGCTGGATACCTGGCTCGACGGCATCTTTGATGCCTCCAGTTTGGAAGCCTTGAACGGCACCGAGCGGCACTGATCCCATCTTGCTTGAACGACCACTAGCCGCGCCTGTCAGACTAACCCTGTGCGGTCATAACTCACGTGGCATCACCCGCGGCAGCAGGTACCGCGCTCGCCTCCAGCGCGGCCCGGGCCTGGCGCCAGGCTTGCGCCTCCCGCAGGGCCTTGAGGGCCTTGTAGAGGTCATTGTCCAAGGTCGTCTGGTAGCGCGTCAGCAGGTCGGTCTGGGTCGGCAGGGTCTGGCTCTCCACCACCAGCAGGCACATCTCCCGGATACGCTGCCGTTCGATCAACTCATCAAACAGCTTGAGATGCTGGGCGACCAGTTCCTCCCAACTGCCGTACTCCGCCAGGATCGCCGCCTCGATGCCCCCGGCATCGACCCCATGCACCTGCAACAGATGCGCCTGCATGGCCTCCGGCAGGCGCGAGAAAGGCGCGGGTGCGGTGACGATGCCCTCATCCAGCAGCGCCTGCCAGGCCGCGCGTTGTTGGACCAGATCCGCCAGCAGGTGCGGGTCCTCGTCCGCGCTGGCCGCCAGTGGCGCCGGGATGCTCCGCCAGGCCTCCTCGGGCAACCCCAGCCGCTGAGCCACCTCCCGCGCCTGGGCCTCGCCAAACGTCCGCCGGTTGAGATTCACCATCGCCGCCTCCGCCCGCACGAAACGCGCCTTGCGCCACAGGCAGATGGCCACCTGCTCCACCAAGCCCGTCTCCACCACGCCCACGGGACGATATTCCGCCATCAATTCATCCAGCAATTGCTGGAAATCCTCCGCGGACTCCCCCTCGATGATCAGATGACGGCTGAGAAAGCCGTGCTTGAGGGCATTGTCCCGCACCACCGCCTTGCCGGCCGCCGTCCGCGGCCCCGTGCTGCGAAGGGCGTTGCGCCGATTGGCCTCCAACTGGCGATTAATGGGTGGCGACGGTTGGTCCAGGGTAGAACCGAGGTTCGGCTGGGTGGGGTGGTCAGAAAGGGAACCAGTCATGATCTTGGCCTCAAAAAGAACGAATAATCAACAATTTTGAGGCCTAAAGCGCAATTATTCAAGGGAAATCAGACGTTCACTCGGCCGCCGGAAAAATGGCTTTGTTTCGCAAAACGGCCTTTTTTCAGCCGCCGGTGTTTCGCCCAAACTACAATTGGGAACATTCAGGTTTCAGGAGTACCCCATGAGCACCGCCGACACCTATGTCCGTGCCTGCATCGATACGGTCACCAAGCAGCGGGCAGCCGATGCCCTGGAAACCATGGGGTTGTCAATTTCCGATGCGATCCGCTTGCTGATGCTAAGCACCCCGGCGGCCGCAAGTTCAATCGTGAACTGCTGATAGTTCTTGCCTACGCCACCCCACCATCACACCTTGGGGTGGCATTGCCAGGGACCTTACATGGCTGTGCCGGCATGTCCCCATGTGCCATACCATTCACCTCAAGATTGATTACGCCTGCACGGCCTGCTGCAGGATCAAGATTAACCACAGTCAAGGCTCTAGAAAGAGAAAATAGGGGCCAGCATAATCGAGGTTGGTCCATCTACTTATCCGGTGCAATATCTGTAAACTGAAGTTTAGCGGTTTTGAAAAGGTCTACCCTGGCAGAGACTTGGGGCCAATGTATTTCGGTAGCGCTTGCGCCTAACGTGGCAAAACCCATCGAAAACTCCCCTGTCCTAGCCGTAGAATCCCCTCCAAAAGTGCAAAACTTCAGTCTGTAAATCAACCCGTCTGTTATTCAAAAATAGCGTTAGTTCGCAACGTTTTCATTATGCATTTACCGAAAGGCGTGACCAAATTTCAGCCTGGAACCCGCAGGGAGCCCCCTCGTCGACCCTCACCATGTATGATCCACATCTGGGCAGCATTGCCAGGAACTTTATCTGGCTGTGCTAGACTTTTGCCATGCGCTACCTCGTTGACTCCAAGATCGATTGTATCTTCATGGCCCTGCAGGTGCCGTAACAAAGCCACTCCTCTCCAGCCTGAATACCAGTGTCTACCAAGGAATTACGTTGCCCTCACCCACCTTTGCCCTGATCGGCGCTGCCGGCTTCGTCGCCCCCCGCCACATGAGGGCAATCGCCGAGGTCGGCGGAGAACTGGTCGCCGCCCTGGACCCCAACGATAGCGTTGGCATCATCGACAGCTACTTCCCCGCCGCCGACTTCTTCACCGAATTCGAGCGCTTCGACCGCCACCTGGACAAACTCCGCCGCCGGGGACGCAAGGTCGACTATGTCAGCATCTGCTCCCCCAACTACCTCCATGACGCCCACATCCGCTTCGCCCTGCGCAATCAGGCCCACGCCATCTGCGAAAAACCGCTGGTCCTCAACCCCTGGAACATCGATGGCCTGGCGGAATTGGAGGCCGAGACCGGCGCACGGGTCTACACCATCCTGCAACTGCGCCGTCACCCCGCCATCCGCGCCCTGCGCGACAGGGTCGCCATAACCGCGCCGGATCAGGTCCACCAAGTGGAAGTGACCTACATCACCGCCCGCGGCAACTGGTATCAGCGTAGTTGGAAGGGCGATGTCAGCAAATCCGGCGGTATCGCCACCAACATCGGCGTCCACTTTTTTGACATGTTGGCCTGGATCTTTGGCCCGGTGCGCCAGAGCACCGTTCATCTGCACCAGGCCGACTGCGCCGCCGGCCTATTGGCACTGGCGAAAGCGCACGTGCGCTGGTTTCTCTCCATCAACCCGGCGCACCTGCCCGCGGCCCAGCGCAAACAGGGGCAACGCACCTATCGCACCATCAGCGTTGATGGTCAGGCAGTCGAGTTTTCCGAGGGCTTCACAGACCTGCATACCGCCAGTTACCAACACATTCTCAGCGGTCATGGCTATGGCCTCGATCAGGCCCGAACCGCTGTCGAGATCGTCCATGGCATCCGCAACGCCATCCCCCAAGGACTCCAGGGTGATTATCACCCCGCCTGCCAGGGGCTGGGCTGACCGACCGCTGTCATGACCTACACCGCCCACCCCACCGCCATCATCGACCCCGGCGCCCAAATAGGGCAGGGCACCCGTATCTGGCACTGGGTCCACATCTGTGCTGGCGCCCGAATCGGCGAACGCTGCTCCTTTGGCCAAAACGTCTTCGTCGGTAACGACGTGGTCATCGGCAACAACTGCAAGGTGCAGAACAACGTCAGCATCTACGACGCCGTGACCCTGGAAGACGACGTCTTCTGCGGCCCGAGCATGGTCTTCACCAATGTCCACAACCCCCGCGCCGCCGTCATCCGCAAGGACGAATACCGCCGCACCTTAGTGAAGAAAGGCGCCACCATCGGTGCCAACGCTACCCTCGTCTGTGGCGTCACCCTGGGCGAATACGCATTCATCGCCGCGGGTGCCGTTATCACCAAAGACGTCAAACCATACGCCCTCATGGCCGGCGTCCCTGCCCGTCAGATCGGCTGGATGAGCCAGCTCGGGGAACGCCTGGAACTACCCCGCAGCGGTATTGGACAGGCCACCTGCACGGCTACAGGCGTCCGCTACCAACTTCTGGCTGGATCGGTCACTTGCCTGAATTCATGATTTGCCTCATCGTCAAAACTCGGTTCCAAGCCCGTAAGCGCCTGTTTAAGGCTGCTTGGGGCGGGTGCAGCAACGATCCTACACGCAGCCCAGTACCCGGCGCCCGTCAATGAACCACCTTGCTATGCCCACCTAGGCTTCCCAACTACACACTGGTGTCGGGGCAGATGGCCTCGGGGCTCCGATGCATACAGGAATAAAAACGCGGCCGCCCAATAATGTGTAGTAGTTGGATTACAAAAAATTTGATTTCGCTGATATGTCCCAGCATTGAATTCTTATTAACCATGAATCTGTCAAACTGGGAATCTAGCAAAGAAGTATAGGGAAATAGGCATTGATCACCAGAATAAAAAAACTTGCCTCCCGCCTTTTACCAAGTAACCAATACGCCCGTTCGGTAAGTATCCTCGCAGGTGGAACAATTACTAGTCAATTATTGACAATCGTAGCCACACCATTTTTGTCGCGCCTTTATACCC
>JAGVUH010000699.1 GCA_019136395.1 Gammaproteobacteria bacterium | reverse complement strand
CGAGGCGGCGCTCATCCCGGCGCGGGATGGCGGCTACGTCCTGCTGGGTCTGCGGACCTTCCATCCCTCCCTCTTCAGCGCCATGCCCTGGGGCAGTTCCTTCGTGGCGGATCTCACCCTGGCACGGCTGCGGGACCTGAACTGGCGGGTATGGGTGGGCGAGGCGCTGGCGGATATCGATGTCCCGGCCGATCTCACGGTCCTGCCAGGTGAGTTGGCGGAGACGAGCTCTCTGGCCAGCTCGCTTGCAAGATCGCATTTGCGCCCGCCGCGGGGTATCGGGTAATTTCGCTCAACGTTACCCTTAGGCTTTCATCCTTCCCCCCCGACCCCCTCCCGCAAGGGGAGGGAGATGCCAGATATGCGCCTTTTCCGCAAACTACCTCCCCCTTGTGGTTGAGGGCCGAGGCGGGGGTGCGAACGAAAGCCTCTTTTCCAGTAGGCGCTATCGCGACTGGTCAAACCTTGTTTTCCCTACCCCCCGGAAGTACCCCATGCAACCCGTCCTCAAATCCACCAAGATGGCCAATGTCTGCTACGACATCCGCGGCCCGGTCATGGCCCGTGCCCGCCAGATGGAGGAGGAGGGCCACCACATCATCAAGCTCAACATCGGCAACCCCGGCGCCTTCGGCTTTGAGGCCCCGGAGGAGATCGTCCAGGACGTCATCCTCAACTTGCCCAACGCCTGCGGCTATGCCGACTCCAAGGGGGTCTTCGCCGCCCGCAAGGCGGTGATGCATTACACCCAGGAGAAGCGCATCCACGGCGTCCAGGTGGGCGACATCTACATCGGCAACGGCGTCTCGGAGCTGATCGTGATGGCCATGCAGGCCCTGCTCGATAACGGCGACGAGGTGTTGGTGCCGGCCCCGGACTACCCCCTCTGGACCGCCGCCGTGTCCCTGGCCGGCGGCACCCCCTGCCACTATCTCTGCGACGAAGGCGCGGGCTGGCTGCCGGATCTCAATGACATCCGCGCCAAGATCACCCCGGCGACCCGCGCCATCGTCATCATCAACCCCAACAACCCCACCGGCGCCCTCTATCCGGATGACCTGCTGCGGGAGATCGTCGAGATCGCCCGCCAGCATCAGCTCATCGTCTATGCCGATGAGATCTACGACAAGGTCCTCTACGACGGCGTCACTCATACCTCCATCGCCTCCCTGGCCGATGACGTCCTGTTCGTGACCTTCAATGGTCTGTCCAAGAACTATCGCGCCTGCGGCTACCGCGCCGGCTGGGCCATCGTCTCCGGGGAGAAGCGCCACGCCCGCGACTATATCGAGGGCCTGGACATCCTGGCCTCCATGCGCCTGTGCGCCAATGTCCCTGCCCAGCACGCCATCCAGACCGCCCTGGGCGGTTACCAGAGCATCGACGACCTGGTGGCCCCCGGCGGGCGCCTGTGCAAACAGCGCGACCATGCCTACGAGCTATTGACCGCCATCCCCGGGGTGACCTGCCATAAGCCAACGGCGGCCATGTACCTCTTCCCCCGCCGCATTTCATCCTGGAACTGCTGCTGGAGGAGAAGGTCCTGGTGGTCCAGGGCAGCGGCTTCAACTGGCCTCATCCCGATCACCTGCGCCTGGTCTTCCTGCCCAACACCGACGACCTGGCGGAGGCCATCGGGCGCTTCGCCCGCTTCCTTGATGGCTATCGCAAGCGGCATGGGACCTGACGACTGGGAGTCTTCTCGCCGGCAAGACGGGTGCCAGAGCGAGGAGACGTGGCTTAGGCTAAGCGTCCAGAAAACTTGTGACTGGCGGTAGCCAAACCCCATAGTCAGGATCATGGACAGACGAAGACTCCTCGAAAACAAGGTGCGCAACGGCCTGCAGCAACTCGGCCTGCTGGGGCTGTTGGCCTTGTTGCTCGGCTACCTGGCCTGGGTGGTGGGGGGCGAATCCTTCCTTTGGGGCACCCTGCTCGGCGTGGGTACCCTGTGGTTGATCAACCCGGTGGCCTCGCCCCGCCTGCTGGTACGACTGTATGGCGCCATTCCCCTGATGCCCCGTGACACCCCGGGCCTCTATGGCATTGTCGAGGCCCTGGCGGCGCGCGCCGGGCTGGAGCGCTTGCCGCGCCTCTACTATCTGCCCAGCCGCCTGATGAATGCCTTCGCCACCGGGCGGCGGGATGACGCGGCCATCGTACTCTCCGATGGCCTGCTCCGGCGCCTGGAGCGGCGGGAGCTGATCGGCGTCCTGGCCCACGAACTGGCCCACGTCGCCAACGGCGACATCCAGGTGATGACCTTCGCCGATA
Organism: Gammaproteobacteria bacterium; assembly: GCA_019136395.1. The sequence goes on along the minus strand of JAGVUH010000699.1, from coordinate 1,276 downwards.
CCTTGAGCCGCATCACCAGCCTGCTGGCGTTGTTAGGTCAGATCCTGCTGCTCCTGAGTATCCCGGCCCTGCTGCTCGGTCTGGCCACACCGCCCCTGCTGGCCCTGCTGGTGTTGCTGGCGGCGCCGACCCTCAGCGCCTTGGTCCAGCTCGCCCTGTCACGCAACCGGGAATACGAGGCAGACCGCAGCGCCGCCGAACTCTCCGGTGACCCGGTGGGCCTGGCCTTGGCCCTGGACAAGCTGGAGCGCCAGCAGGGCAGTTTCTGGGAGCAGATGATGTTCCCCGGGCGCCATCTGCCGGACCCCTCCCTGCTGCGCACCCATCCCCCCACCAAGGAGCGTATCGCGCGGCTGATGGAACTGGTCCCGGAGGAGTTGCCCAGTCGTGCCCTGGCCTGGCCCCTGGACGATCCCCGCGAACTGCTGGCCCTCCTGGGCCGCGGCATAGAAGGGGCGCCGCGTTGGCATATCACCGGGCTCTGGCATTAGCAGGCAAGCCTCCTGCCATGTCTTGCCTCTTTGGGGTTGCGGCAAGCTGCCATATGAAAGTTTGTGTTAAACATCCCCGAAGCTTTTCATCGTCTGGTTGAGGCAAAATTAATACTTGCCCTCGTCGATCAGCCGCAGGGCAAAGCCGGTCTTATCAACATAGTAGTAATCCCCCTCGCGAATCTGGCGAAAGGTCTGGATGCCGATGGGCAAGGCTCGTCGCAACATGGCGGTCAGTGGCGGGATTTGCTTTTTGAAACAATCGCATGAATGTTAGCACGAGCGGATGTGCCAGGCCGAATATCACCAATACCGGCTTTCGAACCGTCGCAAGCGTCCTTCCAGGCGCCACTGTTCGGCGGCCTTGTCATTGGCATTCAGGTAGGTCTGACAAGCGGCGGATGGGGCCTCTCCTAACGCCTGTCCCTCGCAGGCCGTCACCGGGACCGGCTCGGGCTGAGGACCGAAGGTCCGCCACAGGCTGCCGCCTCGGGCGAAGGACTGCTCTAGGCTGGTCCTTACCAACCTTTTGACCTCATGCCAGGTCAGGCCGTAAACCTGGATCGCCCGAATGAATTCTTCGGTGTGACTGCTACGGGAGATCCCCTGGTCGTCGGTGCCCAGCATGACCGGGACCCCGGCGTCCAGATAGGTCAGGAAGGGATGATCCGCACCCGTCACCCCCAGGACCTGGGCGTTGCTGGTCAGGAGGATGGAAAGGCCCACCCCCTGGTCGGCCATGTCCGCCACCAGCCCCTGCCAATCGGGTTCATTCTTCAGTGAGA
>JAGVUH010000208.1 GCA_019136395.1 Gammaproteobacteria bacterium | reverse complement strand
GTCATCCAGCGGGAATTCCCGGATCTCGCCGGCAAGACATGGTCCTGGCCGTCCGCCCCGCCTGATCAGGCGCTTCCTTTATTCTGCCTGCAATTCATGCCGCATCGCCCGTACCACCAGGGCGTTCAAGCTTAGGCCCTCGGCCTGGGCGGCGAGGGTAGCCTGCTGATGCAGTTCCGGCGGCAGGCGCACGACGAACTTGCCGCTCAAAGGCTTGCGCACCGGCCGGCCCTTGCGCTCGCAGATCTCGATGAAAAACGCCAGCGAGTTCTTGAACTCCTTGCGCAGTTCTTCCGGGGTGCGGCCGTGGAAATCGGCGGTACCGTTGAGACCCTGAATGACGCCGCGAAACCAGTCTTTGTCCGGGTCATAAGTGATGATGGCGGTGAAGCCGTCAAGGGTCATGGTGTTGATCATGGCATAACTCCGTGGTCGTGGAGCCAGTCCCGCAGTTCGGCTACCGTGGCCTTGTCCAGGTTGGGGTCCGGATGGGGTTTGTGCAGCACCTTCAGGTCATCGAACAGGTCGATGGCGACCCGTGAGCCTTCGCGGCTTTCATCGATCTCCGCGCCCAGTTCCTGGAGTAGCCCCATGGCCGCCGTGAATTTCACGTTGGCCGACACCGGGCGCTTGAAGATCAAGGCGAGAGTCTTGGCGTGCTGGCGTTTCATGGGTCATGATGATACTGCTCGGTGGTATCAATTCAAGAGGGCTCCCCTGTCCGGCCAACCCCGCTAAAATTTTGGGGTAGTGCTCAGCTCGCCTGTCATGCTATCCATTATATTGAATTATAAGTATATTTTAACAAAGCCACCGGCAACTCCTCCCAACAAGTCGAGTATCGGGGCGTCATCCGCCGCCGGCGCATGTCGGCATAGAAGAAGTTATTGGCTTCGACCAGGGCGAAGGGCGCCTGGGCGGGGGGGTGGGAAGAAACCGACGGCCATGCTGGGTTAACGATTGGTGTTACGTCAATCGGAGTAAGGCCAGGGATGCGACAGCGGCTGACCGCCAGGAAGGGTTCCAGAATTGCGACAGGTGGGACTTGCCGGTAGTATTCATCATGGCTATCGCCATGAATCGTTGCTAACCGTTTCATTTTAAAATTCTTTAGCTGGCGATGCCCGCTACCCTTTTCCCCACGGGTGAAAATCCCTCTATCGCGCGATGTGGCCATGGGCGATTCAGTCCATCCTTGACCCCGGCTCAACTTGATCATGCCAGCCTCCCCCACGTCTAACCCCCAGGATGAGAGGCGATACTGGGCCTTCATCAGTTACAGCCACCAGGACGAGCGGTGGGGCAAGTGGCTGCACCATCGACTGGAGACCTTTCGGCTGCCCAAGCGGCTGGTGGGCACTTCCTCACCGTATCCGTCAATCCCCGCCAAACTCTTTCCGGTCTTTCGGGACCGGGATGAACTCCCCGTTTCCGCGGACCTGGGGCGTAACATCAGCGAGGCCCTGCGCCTGTCGCGCCACCTGGTGGTGATATGCTCGCCGGCGGCGGCCCGGTCGCGCTGGGTCAACGAGGAGATCCTGACCTTCAAACGGCTCGGGCGCAGTGATCGCATCCTGGCCATGATCGTGGCTGGCGAGCCCAACGCCTCTGATGGCAAGCCCGGCTGGGCGCGCGAGGACGAATGCTTCCCGGAGGCCCTGCGGTTCGCCATCGGCCCCGATGGCCAGTTGACCCAACAGCGGATCGAGCCCATCGCCGCGGACGTGCGCCCGGGTCAGGACGGACGGGAAAACGCTTTCCTCAAGCTCGTCGCCGGCATCTTGGGGGTGCCTTTCGATGCCCTGCGCCAGCGGGAGCAGGAGCGGCGGTTGCAGCGGCTCCGCCTGGTGACGGCCGGGGTGTCCCTGCTCCTGCTGTTGTTCGCGGCCCTCGGAGCCGCCTTCTACGCCATGCCGCGGCCACTGACCTCCTGATCTCGGCGCTGAGCGACCGCCGCTGGCTGCTCCCCATTGGGCAGCCAGTACCCCTGGGCGAGGAGGTTGGCATGGCGGTCTTCGATCGGCAGGCCCGGGCGCTCTTTGTCTCGCAGGGGATGGACGTCTGGCGGGTGCTGGACCCGGACAGCGGGGAAGTCCGGGGCTGGGGCAGGGTGACCCCACCGCGGATCGGACGCGCGGCGTTTGCACCCGATGGCCAGGGGATTGCCATCGCATCGGGTATCCTGGACACCAACACCCTGGGGGTCTGGGATATCCTCGGCGGTACGCTCACCAGTCCACCCATGAAACTCGGGGGGGCCCCAGGCTCCATCGTGTTTAGCCAGAACGGACAGACCTTGCTGGTGCCAGAGGATACCCGGGTGGAGCAGCGTGACGTCCGAACCGGCGCTACTAGCCGCCCGTCGCTCGAACACAATAAGCCGGTCATGGCGGCCGCCTACACCCCCGATGGCTTCCGGATCATCGCCTCGGCCCTGTTCAACACCTATTTCTGGGATTCCGCCTCCGGTGCGGCGGACGGCCCGCCACTCAAGCATGACGCGATCCCCCAGTCCCTGGCCGTGACACTGGACGGGGACCGGCTCGCGATCGCCCTGGGGGATGGTACGGCGCAGGTCTTCAACCTGCCCGGAGGCGAACCCATGGGCCCACCCCTGGCCCACCGGAGCGACATCAATGAGGTGCTGTTTAGTGACGACGGCCAGTTGTTGCTGACCACCTCCAACGATCGAACCGCGGTCATCTGGGACTTGGTAACCGGCCGCCGCTGGGCAGAGGCCATGCGCCATGCCGGCCCGGTGATCGCTGGGGTCTTTGCCCCGGGGGCGGATACCGTCCTGACCGTCTCGGGCGGTCAGGGGAAGGCGGCCCAACTTCATCGCTGGCGCCTGAACCGCCACGTCTCCTCCACGGTGGACCTGCCCCAGGACGCCCGGGTCGTCGGTCTGTCCATCCCTGCCGATGGCCGCCAGGTCCTGGCCTGCACCCTTGACGGCACCGTGAGGCTCTGGGACGCCCGGACCGGGGCCTTGACCCGTGAACTCCTCCCGCCAGGGGAGGAGATCGCTGATTGTCTCCTCAGCCCGGACGGCCAGACAGTTGCCACGGTGGCGGGCCCGGTCGTCACCCTCCGGGGCCTGGCGACGGGCGGCGCCCCCCTGACCCTGACCCATGACGGGCCCGTGAATGCCCTGGATTTCAGTCCAGATGGCCGCCGGGTGGTGACCGCCAGCGCCGACGGAACCGTGGCCGTCTGGCGCATGCAGGATGGCGCCCCTCAGGGGCCGGTCCTGCGTCAGGACGGGGCAGTCCTGGGGGTGGCCTTCAATCCGGACGGTGGTCTGTTACTGACGAGGACTGACGATGGGGTCGCCCGTCTGTGGGATGCCCGGACGGGGCAACCCCAGGGTGAGCCGATGGGCCTCGGTGACCCCTTGACCGTTGCGAACTTTAGCGCGGACGGGCGTCGGGTCCTGCTCGGATCGCGGAATGGAGTGGCGCGGGTCTGGGACGCCGGGACCGGCCAGGCCATCACCCCTCAGTTGCTCCATGAGCACGGCGTTACCGCGGCACGCTTTTCTCCCGACGGGCAGTGGGTCATCACCGCCACGGGGGCGTTTGGGGAGCGCGGCGCGGCTAGGGTCTGGGATGTCACCAGCGGCCGGCCGCTCACGGACCCGATGCCCCATCCGGATGGGGTGGCGAGCCTGGCGTTGGAGCCAAAGGGCCGGCGCCTGGTGACCGGGGCCTTCGATGGCAAGCTGCGGTTCTGGGACCCGACGACCGGCAAGCCCCTGTCGGTCCCGATCGACTTCGACGCGCCCATCGTGCGGCTGGAGTACCCCCGGAACGGCTCCCCCCTGGCGATTGCCAGCGGGGACCGGGTGGTACTCATGGCGCGCGTTGATACCCTTTTAGCGGCCCCGGACTGGCTGGCGGGGCTGGCCGAGCGGGTCGGCGGGCTGCGCTTCACCGCCAGCGGCTTGCTGGAGAGCGTGCCCGAGCGCGCGGTCGAGGGGTTGGCCAGGGACCTCGGTGCCCAGGTGCCCCGTGACGACTACGAGCGCTTCGGTCACTGCTTTCTCTCGGGGGCGACCTGCTCGTTGTTCCCGACAGACGAACAGCCGTGACGTCTTCGATAGAAACAGCTGATCTGAAGCCTCAGGAGGCCCCTATGCATCCTCAGCACCCTCCGACCCTGCGGGTCCTCGCGACAATCCTGGCGTTGACCGCCGCCTACCCGGTGTTAGCCGTGGTGGGTGAGACCCAAACTCAATATCAGCAGCGTTACGGCAAACCGACCCACGAGATGGCGGTGGACGTGGACCATCCGGGGTTCATCTATAAGAAGAAGCCCTATGTCATCTATGCCGCCTTTTCGGGCGAGGTCAGTGTGGGTGAGATGATTTTCAAACCCAATGCGAATTTGTCCGATGTGGACATCGCCCAGCTACTCAAACAAAACTCCCCCGGGTGGAGTTGGCGCAAGGAGAACATCGTCCAGAGCAAGGGCGACGCCGAGACCATGCAGAACATGAAGATTCTGAAACTGGAGATGTGGAGCCGGATCGACGGCCAGTCCTTTGCCACCCACGTGCAGAGCTATACGGGTGAGGGCAAGGACCGGATACCGATGGATATCCTGCTGATCGGCACCCAGGAGGGCGTTGATCTGGTGACCCAGATGTCAAAGATGAACCAGCAATGGGTGCCGAAGCCGGTGAAGTAGCCCGGCCCCACGCATGGGCTGTTCACCCCGCGGGCACCGTTCGATCCGGGTGGTGGCCTTGTGCTCCTTTTGGGGCGACGGGTTCACCGCTCAGGGCAGTCGCCGACCTCCGCGGGGACATCGAGATACTGATGGAAGAGCAGGGGGATCGCGCCAAGGGGTGGTTCGGACAGGAAGGGGCTGGCGCGGGCCTCCCGGCGTTTGGCCAGGGCGGCCGCGCAGTCCTGGCGGCGCAGTTCTTCCAAGCGGGTCAGCATGGTCTGGTAGTCGAGTCCCCAGCCAGTGCGCCGACGCTGCCGGTCATCGAGTGCCACGAGCTCCCGTTCGAGGCCGCGCGTGACGGAGCGCAGGGCGAGGATGGTCGTGAAGAAGCCCCGCGTCATGTTGGGCTGAACCCAGCGTGCCCCCAGGCCGGTGGGCCGCAGGACCTCCCAGTAAAGGTTGCCGAGACCTTGGCTGAGACCTCGATAGGTCAAGGCGTACTGCTGGTCGGTCATCCAGCGAAAGATGCTGGTGAGGATGGCGTCCTGGATGCGGCTGTGGGCGGTCCTGGAGTAATCCCGCCATTCGGCGACCGTGACCAGATGCGGATCGGTTTCGAAATCGCTGGGGCTGTAGAGGGTGGGTTGGCGGATCCCCAGGGCCTGGACAAAGGGGTGCTGCGCCAACTCCCCGAGGGATGAGGCAAAGCGCGGTAGCCGGGTCTGGCCGCCGGAGGATTCCCGGTAGGCGAACTGCACCAGCTCCGAGCAGGAGAGCTCGGCGTCGTCCGCAAAGTCCATGAAGAAGTCATAGGGGGCCGGGTCCGCGCCGGCGGCGGCGCGCCGGTCGATCCAGCGGTGGAGCCAGTCCGCGGCGTGGGCGGCCGTGGCCGCGTCGGGGTGGCGCTTGACCAGAACCCGTACCGGTGGGTGGGCGGTCCACTCCGCCCAGGGCGTGGCCACGGCCCCCCGTTGGATCAAAGACTCCAGGACCCAGACCTGCCCGGCCGCGTCCACATGGACCAGGGCGGCGTGACTGAATTGCCCCTCCTCATCGCTGATCCGGGCGATGGCCGCGCTGACGAAGGAGTCGTTACGGGCCAGGAGGATGTCCCCGGACCTGGGCTGGTAGGCCCCTTCGCCCCGGCTGACCATCAGGACGGGCCGGGGCCCCGCGAGCACCGGATAAGGGCCCCCTGCCGGGGTTCGCCCCAGCCACCATTCCACCAGGAGTTCTTCGATGAACCGGGCATAGCGCAGGGCGCGGATCACCGCGGTGACGCAGGCGGGGTCCGGGTCCCGGTGGCGGGCGAGATCACCCAGGCGGTCCTTGAGGGTGGCGCGAAAGTCAAACAGGGCCTGGGCCAACCGCGGGGCGGCGTCCGCCAGGGCTTGTTCCTCCCGCTGGTCCTGGGGGAGATAGTGGGTGGTGCCGTGCTCCAGGACCGCCTGGGTACGCTCCAGGAGGTAGGTCGCACAGGACGCGGCGTTGAAGACCGCCGGGTCGCGCACCTCGCCCATGACGCGGGCGAGGTCCCGTTCGAGGATCGGCGCCGGGGGTGCCATCGGGGTCGGCAGTGGCGTGGCGTCCAGGGCCGTGGGCACGATCAGGACGGCCAGCCACAGGAGCGCCCAGTGGAGCGCCCAGTGGAGCGACCAGGGCCGATGCGGCCGGTCTGTCACGGCAGGCCTTCCCCCCGCGGATGCGGCAAGGCGTGGGTGGCCCCCAAGCGACCCGGGCGCGGGGCGCCAGGGTGGGGGTGGGAAGAAACCGACGGTCATGCTGGGCCACCGATTGGTTTTTACGTCAATCGGAGTATAGGCCAGGGGTGCGGCCAAGGCCGGCCGCCAGGGTGGCGGAGGGTAAACCCGCCAGGCTTGGTGCCGCGGGCATGAAATTCGCCGCTTGGGATTCACTAACCTGGCCTTTGATCAGGAGTGGCGGTGGCTGGAGTCCGCGTCCTTTTTGCGCGAACATGGAGTGCACCCTTGTGGTTGGCCTGGCTCTGGTGGACTCGATGGAGGCATTGAAACTCAACACCGTCGCCGATCTGCTTTTGTCGCCAGAGGAGCGGGTGGAACTGATCGCCGGTGAGATCGTGCGCCGACCAATGGCGCGTTTCCCCCACGCCGCTGCGCAGGGCAACCTGCGCGGAGAATTGCACCCCTTCATCCGTGGCGCTGGACCCGGCGGCGGCTGGTGGATCCTGACCGAGGTCAGCGTCGCTTACGATGCGCACGAATGTCCATCCCATGACCTGGCCGGCTGGCGGCGCGCACGGCTACCGCGACCGCCCGATGGCGTCATAGAGGTCGTCCCGGACTGGGTGTGCGAGATCGTCTCGCCCGGCCACGAGCGCAAGGACATGGTGCAACTGCCCTTACTGTTAAAGCGTTACCGGGTAACGCACTACTGGCTGATCTGGCCCGAGGATCGCACCCTGGTGGCCTATGTGCTCGAAGGCGGCGAGTGGCGCGTGATCGCGACCCTGAAGGGCCAGGGGCGCGCGAGCATCCCCCCTTTCGAGGCGGTGGAAATGGACCTTGGCAATCTGTTTGGTTAGGTAACCGCTGTGTAGAGGTTCGCTCTTCGTGTGGCGCCTTCTGCTGATCGACCCGAAAACACGATCCCAAAGGTTAACCCTGGCGCGCACATTTATGGAGCCTGGCCAATGAAAACGATTGATTTTAACGACCTGAAAGCCGACCTGCTGTGTGATCCCCAGGTTCGGGCCGCCTATGACGCCTTGGAGGAGGAATTTGCCATCGCCAGCGAGTTGATCGCCGCCCGTGCCCGTGCCCGTGCCCGTGCCCGTGCCCGTGCCCGTGCCCGTGCCGGGTTGAGTCAGGATGAGGTTGCTGCCCGCATGGGGACGAAGCAATATCGCTCACCTAAGAAAAGTCCTTTGTAATGCCGTTTTCCTGTGTGAATCAATGGTGCCCGGGGCGGGACTCGAACCCGCATGGATCACTCCGAAGGATTTTAAGTCCTTTGCGTCTACCGATTTCGCCACCCGGGCGGGTGGAGGGGGGTGTTGAAGCCGGGTCGGAAGGCGTCGCGGGTTCTGGAGGGGGGGTGAACCGGGCGCCGAGGCAGGGAAGGAGGTGGAGGCTGAGCCCGGAATCGAACCGAGGTACACGGCTTTGCAGGCCGCTGCATGACCACTCTGCCACTCAGCCTAAGGCGAGAAAGTATATAACCGGTGGGCGGCTGCTGTCATCCCGTCGCGAGGGATTCGTCGCGCGGGATTTGTGTCGCGGGGGATTTGTGGTCACGGCCATTTCAGCCGGTGGCCAGCAATCCCTTCAGGCCCGCCAGGTGGGCGCTGCCGCGGGCGCGCTTTTCCTCCTCGTTCGCCTGACGGCGGATGTCCCAGTCCAGGTCAGCCTCAGGCACTTCCCCCAGGAAGCGGCTGGGCTGGGTCTGGACCAGTTCGCCGAAGCGCTTGCGGCGCTGGGCGAGGGTGAAGGTCAGGCGCTCGCGGGCGCGGGTGATGCCAACGTAGGCCAGGCGCCGCTCCTCCTCGATGCTGTCATCCTCGATGCTGGTACGGTGGGGCAGGAGCTCCTCCTCCATGCCGACCAGGAAGACCTGGGGAAACTCCAGGCCCTTGGCGGCGTGAAGGGTCATGAGGGCGACGCGGTCGCCGCCCGCCTCTTCTTCCTGACGCTCCAGGACATCCATCAGGGACAAGTGGCTGACGCGGTCCTGGAGGTTCTTGCCCTGGTGGTCGCCCTTGCCCAGGGCCTCCAGCCAGTCGATGAGGCTGTGGACGTTCTCTAGCCGCCGCTCGGCGACCTGGGGACTGGAGGCGTTCTCCCGCAGCCAGGCGGCGTAGTTCATGCCCTCCACCAGGGCGCGGGCGGCGGCCACCGGGTCGTGGTCGGCATCCCGGGCATGCTGGTACAGCCAGGTGGCGAACTGGGCCAGGCGTTCGCGGGGGCGTTTTTCCAGATGTTGGCCCAGGCCCAGCTCGCCGCAGGCCCTGAGCAGGGGCACGCCGCGGTCGCGGGCGTAGGCCGCCAGCTTCTCCAGGGTGCCGGGGCCGATCTCGCGGCGTGGGGTGTTGACGATGCGCAGAAAGGCGGCGTCATCCTCCGGGTTGGCGAGCAGGCGCAGATAGGCCATGAGGTCCTTGACCTCGGTGCGGGCGAAGAAGGAGGTGCCACCGCTAAGGAAATAGGGGATGTCGTGGGCGCGGAGGGCCTGCTCGAAGAGGCGCGCCTGGTGGTTGCCGCGGTAAAGGATGGCGAAGTCACCGTAGTTGGCCTGGTCGGCGAAGCGGCGGTGGAGGATCTCGGAGACGACCCGCTCGGCCTCCTGGGTCTCGTCGCGGCAGGTGATGACCCGGGGACGCTCGCCCTCGCCGTGGGCGCACCAGAGGCGCTTCTCGAACAGGTGCGGGTTGTTGGCGATGAGGGCATTGGCCAGGCCGAGGATGCGGCCGCTGGAGCGGTAGTTCTGCTCCAGCATGACCACCTTGAGGGTGGGGAAGTCCTCCCGCAGCCTGGCCAGGTTTTCTGGGCGGGCGCCGCGCCAGGCATAGATGGATTGATCGTCGTCACCGACCACGGTGAGGGCGCCACGGGGGCCGACCAGGCGCCGGACCAGTTCGTACTGGGCGCCGTTGGTGTCCTGGTATTCGTCCACCAGCAGGTAGCGGATGCGCCCCTGCCAGGCTTCGAGCAGGTCCGGCTGTTCGGCGAAGAGGCGCGCCGGCAGGCGGATGAGGTCGTCGAAATCGACAGCGTTATAGGCGTGGAGGCTGCGCTGGTAGTCGGCGTAAAGGCCGGCGAGATCGGCCTCGAAGTCGTCCTCGGCCTGGCTCAGGGCCTGGGGAGGCTCGATGAGGGCATTCTTCCAGGCGGAGATGCGGTTCTGGACCGTGGCGGGGGTCAGGGCGTCGGCCTGGCGTACCGCACGCAGGTGTTCCTTGATGACGGCCTCGGCGTCCTGGGGATCGAAGAGGGAGAAGCCGGCCCGCAGCCCGGCGCGGTCATGGTCACGGCGCAGCAGGTCCAGGCCCAGGGTGTGGAAGGTGGAGATGCGCAGACCGCGGGCGTCGCGGCCCTTCAGCAGGCGGCCGACCCGTTCCTTCATCTCCCGCGCCGCCTTATTGGTGAAGGTGACGGCGGCGATATGGCGCGGCGCCAGGCCGCATTCCCCCACCAGGTGGGCGATCTTGCGCGCGATGACCCGGGTCTTGCCGGAGCCGGCGCCGGCCAGGACCAGCAGCGGGCCACCCAGATAGCGGACGGCTTCGAGTTGGCGGCGGTTGAGGTCCTTCACGGGGTTGTGATCAAACGGCGGGGAGGGTGGGGGGTGACGGGTTCGCGCCAGGCTCGGGATGGGAGTGGGCGCGGGTGAGAAAGGCGGCATTATGCCGGAGGGGTGGTCTTACTGGCTAAGGCGGTTCACAAAGGCCAGGCATTCCCTATCCCGCCGTACTAACATAGGCGGACTTACGGAATCTTCATGGCCTTGTCGACCCCGATGAAAAGGATCCTGACCGCAACCCTCCTTGGCGCCGTTTCACTGGCGGCCTGGGCGCAATCCGATACCCGACCGGCAATCCCGATGGAGACGCCGGACCTGC